>CAZQDW010000029.1:7331-10864 GCA_964592315.1 uncultured Candidatus Bathyarchaeia archaeon | reverse complement strand
ACGTTTTCTCGTGAAAGACGGCGACACGAGGAATTGGATAACAAAGATAGAAGATCTACTAGATCACCCAGAAGACCGAGAATCCATTGGAGCCCGCAGTAGATATTTCATCGAAGAAAACTTCTCACTATGCAGAATCTCGAAAGACCTCTTCGAATACATGAAAAAACTCACAACCGAATAACTCTACATACCAACGCACATAACTGGGTACCCTGACAAGCCCCTACGTTAGAATAACTATCCTTCTGTTTCTGCAACACTTGGCATATCTTTCTTTCATCAGAGTTGGTTTTCGTGAACGTGATCCAAGACCTATCAGATGCGCTGATAGCGAACAGTTCATCTGCTACCCGTCAACTCTTCAATTCCATGGGAAATCGTATCGCGGCTTATGCCCTTTCCTTCGGTTTGGTTATTTCTTTTGAATCAGGTATCTCACCGAAGCTGACGGGCTCATCTTTCTTGCAAGAGACAAGGCGGGGTAGAAGAAAAAGCATAGTCCAACAATAGACTCTCTCGTCAATCCAGCCATCCCCAGAATGCGAACGATCTCCCTAAGAGTTCTCGTCTTGATGAGTTCGGGTTTTTCTACTTTCTTAGCCAACCACTGTCTTCTTGTTAGATTCATGTAAAATGCTCTCAGGCGGCTCAGATCAGTAACCTTGCCCCCGTGTCTTTCAACTGTTTTTCTGATGCCCCTCCCAGTTACGTACTGAATAGTAGTGATATACTCGGCATTTGGCCGTCGCATCAGCCTCAGGTAAAGCTTGGCGATACCTTTGGGGAGAAGAGGAAGCCAAAACACATTGAAGTGGCCTTCGTGGAAACTGCGCGAGTAGTCTGGCGCACTTAGGTGAATTGCACCCTTTCTTGAAATGACTCTCAACGACTCTCCTATGACCTGGGCCGGTTCGCATACATGTTCGATCACGCTCATGGAAGTCAGAAGCTCGAACGCCTCGTCTTTGAATGGTAAGTGCTCTCCTACCCCACACACGACAAATCCTCCCAAGCCAAGGGTCTTCGCTATTTCTATCGTATCCAGATCGGGCTCTACCCCAAAAGCCTCTACACCACTGCTTCTGCAAACCCATAGGAAGGTACCGCATCCGCTTCCGACATCAAGAAGGGGGCCACAAATTGATCTTCCCAACATTTCTAGATCGAGACATATTTCTTCGAAGACATTTCTGAAGTAATGCTCGTCTTTGTGAATGTCTATGAAACTGCGTTGGTAGGCACGCACCACGCCGCATTCTCTTGAAACTATCTCGATGAGCTTCTTCTCAACCTCGCTCTTGGGGTAAGCTTCCATTATGGACCACTCTCAAGTTCTTGAATTCAATTCAACCATGAAGCTATGGTCCTCCTGATTGACTGGCACGAGTGAAGTTTCTACATCTCAGCATATAGTTCCTCTCTAGTCGGATCACTCAGTTCTCCCGGTGCTGCCTTTTATCTGCCCAAACTATCTCATGCTCCCAGCGGCCAACGTTGATTTCATAGCTGCTCCTAAGCTATTAATAGGAAGGCGTCAACTGTGGAAGTTGCTGTTGTGCTTGCGGCTGGCAAGGGGACGAGACTGGGCAAGGTTGGAATAGTCTTGCCAAAGGCTCTTGTGCCGATCGCAAATAATCCTGCGATAGATCACATCTTCACCCACACTTCAGACGGTGGGTACGAGACAGGTCATTTTGGTGGTTGGCTGGAAGAAGGAGCAGCTCATTTCCTACCTAGATGACGGTTCAAAATCTGGTCTCAAGGTCGCTTATGTGATCTAGGCGCCATTGTTTATGCCTGAGATTTGGTAGCGAATAGAATAAGGCGCAGTTGTCAGTGGGATGCACAATAGCTCTAGGATTTATAGCCTAGCTCTAGTTCAACGGAGAATAGGAGAGAAGCTTGTGAAGGTCGACGTCTGCGTCGTGGAAAAGAATTCATCTCGAACTCTCGAGAGATGCTTGAGCTCGATACAACGGAACCTACCTTATAACCATATCATAGTTGTAGATGACTGCAGTTCCGATGGGTCCGCCTCCATCGCGAAGAGATACACTGACAGAGTTGTCACAGAGCCGGGCTATCTTGGTGCACTTAGATATAGGGCGGCTGAGATGGCCACGACCAGTTGGATAGTATTTGTCGATAGCGATGTCTACCTATGCAAGCAGTGGTGGAAGAAGATTAGTGAAGTTTTCTTGAATGACCCTAAAGTTGGGATGGTGATAGGCTTATGCGACTTCCCATGCAGCCTCTCCATTTATAAAGAGTACTTGTACTACAAGTGGGGAGTGTATGGTGCCACATCATTCAGTAATACGGCCGTTAGGCGAGATGTTATTTTGGGTTGCAAAGAACTTCTAGATCGGGTTCACGCAGGAGAAGACTGGACAGTTAAGCAACGTGCGATTAGCCTAGGTTTGAAAGCTGTCACCGTTAAAGAGAAACTGGCATATCATGACAAAGACCACTTCAAGGGAAGTTTCAAAGCAGAGGTAAGGTGGGGTCAAAGCTATCGCCTGAAATTCGGGCTGAGAAGGGCGCTGAGCTTAGGATATCAAAGCTTCTTCAAGTACCCTATGGTCGAGTGGCTAATGTTTTCAAGAACCAAGAGACTAAGCATATCGCTATTAGTTTTCTTCATTCTTCTAGGTCTATGCGGTTTTCTTGGAGTCATGAGCGGCGCACGTTCACGGTATTATCCGAACATACGTTGATGACGCTGCCACCCTATGGAAATCGCCTCCATCTGACCCGGTTGTAGATAAGAACCGTAACGGACACAAAAGCCGTATCTACAATCGGTATGATTCTCGAGCAGATTCCAATCGAACTAGAAGACTGACATCGCCTGACAAACGTTCCACATAGAAGCAATCCGGCTCCAACTTATGTAAGACTAAACATTCGTAGGAAGGCGGAAAATACGTGCCAGCTTGGTGCAAAAACTACGCACGTCACGATCGGGATGTGAAGCTGTCTGTATGTCATGCACGTGGTCTTACAGTGAGCAATCAATAAATAGGTGGCAGATCTTGGCTTACGTGGTCTTTAGATCCATAGAGAAGAGATCATGAGGATCTATGACTTACTGTTCAGAAGCTGGTACTATTTCAGGATAGGCTACAGCACTTACTTGACTTTCCTCTTGGGATACGGCAGCACACTGGTTACCGTGTATTACCTAGCCATCAGGAACATCCCTGGGCTTCAAGAACTCTTTCCAAAGTTTCTTGGATTTGGACTGGCGGCTACTATCGCTGCTATCCCTATTTCAGTTGCGATAGGGTGGGGCCACCTTAAGGGAAGTCAAGTTTGGAAATCCGAGCTTGATGTTGCACTCGAAGCTAATCCCTACAGCTATAAGCTACCTCTGGGAATTCCGTTGGAAGTCCTATATCCGTGCTACAGGGAGATACTTGCCGGGATGAAGGAGCTTCTAGACAAGCAAGGCTTGTTGGAGCCAGAAAAGAGCAAACGTTTGGAAGAACTGCTGCATAAGTTTGATGTGCTTTTGAAAGGAGGTTATG
>CAZQDW010000029.1:0-7321 GCA_964592315.1 uncultured Candidatus Bathyarchaeia archaeon | reverse complement strand
GTTATGTGGGCAGGCCCCGCACGAAACTGTGAGAACATTCCCTAGGCGTATTCCTCTCTGAAACTATCGAGAACATTCTGCGACTAACTCCCAGTGATAATTGAATAGCTTGATTACCAGCTTGATGAAAATTCTGGATAAGAAGTACCCCAAATGGGGGATCGTCGCATACATCCATCCGTTGGTGCGCTCATATATCTCAACATTTGGCCAGAATCTACGAAGTAGTTGGTGAAACGTCCATCTATTCCAAGAGAATATATGAGTCGCAGCCTCCTCATTCATTCCCATAGGCTTCATACCTCGGGCATCTGGAACGATTATCGTCGACCTCCTTGCTACTCTCCTGAACTCAAGCAATGCTTGACAGGGGTTGTGAAGATGCTCGAGGACGTTATCCGCGACAAGCTGAGGAAAGCTATGCGCTTTGAATGGAAGACAATGGGCATCAGCGACAACAGTGGGTCTAAACGATTCATTCAAGTCCACAGTAATCTGGCCTTTCGGATTCTTGCCAGAGCCTACGTCAAGCGATAGACTTGCTGACTCCAATACTCTTTTCCACCTGCTTTGTATTCGTGCTGCAGCCCATTCCAGCTGTTACAAGTGATATCTTGAGAGAGCTGATTGAGGCCACACAAGGCGCCTGTCTTCGTCGGTTACCCGACTCTTCTATTTGTTGGCCGCCTCAGTATATATCTCTTTGAGCTTCCTGTTTCGCACTTCCATTGAGAATCTTCCCTCCATTACTTCTCTCCTTCCCTCGTTCCCCATCTTTCTTCTGAGAGATGTATCTTCAATCAGGATTGAAAGTTTCTCAGCCAACTCTGAGACGGCTTCCGGGAATCTGCTGTTCCTCAAGCGATCGTACCAGCCTATGTCGAAAGTAAGGTTGCTTTTCCAGCATGAGATAGGCGCCTTTATGAGCAATCCACTTTTCCAATCCTCTACTATCTCAGGAACATGAAAGTGAGTGGTAGAGATGATCGGCAGGCCTGCGGCTTTCGCTTCGAGGAATACAAAAGCGAAGCTGTCAGCATATGTTGGTAAGCAAAATATATCCGCGTTGCTATAGAATTTCGACAGAAGTTCCTTCCTAGGGATGTATGGGAAAACCTCGATATTTCTCCCTGGACGTAAATTGCGATATGCTTCTTGGCTGACTATGACTAGTTTAGCATCATATTTCCCGTCTATTACTCTAAATGCTTCCAGCAGTTCCCTTCCACCCTTGATAAGAAAGTCATTTCCTACGAATAGTATTCTGGTTTCATGATCATGTTCTCTGATATCTGCTTCTAGTGGTCGTATGGCAGGGTATACAACCTCTATCTTCTCTTCGACCCCCTGAAGGTTGAACACTGCCTCCATAGTTCTCCTCGCTGCACATGTGAGAGGCATTATCTTCTTGCAATACTTTGACCTGATGCTCTTCTCTATTGCTCTACGTATATGTGGAGAGTGTAGATCCTCGAACCTCCATCCAGAAATGAATGTGCCCACGTTCTCAGTGTCTGCAACAAACCTCCTTCGCATCCTGATAAGTGAATAGTCCCAGTAGTTCGACACATGCACCAGAGCTTTATCCACTAGACGGTTGTATCGTGCTAGCCAGTATATTCTCCTCGCCAAGCGGCCCGGTACCCAAGTGCTCTCGGCGAGCTTTCTGATACGGCGAAAATGGTCAGGATCATACAGCATGTACCTGACACCGCTGGGAGGATTATCCAGCATCTCTTGGTACAGAGGCCTAAGGGTTCCCCGAAACTCAACTTCCACCATTTCAGTCAGAGCCTGATTTTTTCCCAACAATCTCACCCAGCTCACTTCTCAGCTCCTTCTCAAGAACCTCAGCTCTTAACCATGGTCTGTGGGTTCTCGGTTCTCCACACATCGCTACGGCTGTTCAGGATTTTCAGTTTTTCTCTTCAAGCCTAGGGGGAGACATCTGGAAGCAATTCGAACTGCTGTGTTGCACGACTGGCTCTTGATGAGCCTTCTCCCTAGGGGTCTCCTTTTCGACTCACGTTATGGGCTTACGGTCAATCCTGTGGGGAAGTTGTATAGTAAGGCTTTGAGCATCATCTCATTTGCGGTGTTTCGTATCGCTTTAGATGAGGCATATTCCCCGAAGATTCGATTGGAGGAGAAGACGTTTTCGGCCATCCAGTGTTGAGTGTAGCAACGCTTGCGTTTCCAGGTTTTGGGCTCGCGTAGATATTCTTGGGCTACAAGCTTACCCACCCGAGACCCTTATTCACGCGTCTCCAATCCCTAACAGCCAATCATAGTCACAGAACAGCTGTCCGACGAAGAAATATCACCCATTCAACCGCAGGCATGCCAACGAGACGTACCGCCAAACCCAGGATTACAAGCAAACACACCTCGTCGCGCAACACAGCAATTAGAACAAAACGTTAAAGACACTGTCAAGATTCAAGTTGCTATCGCAGCTTGTGTCCTCCTCTGTGTACCCGTGCGCTCGACCCCCCTGAACAAGAAGACGTACAAAGGTTATAGTCCGTTGAAACAATTTACGAATCAAGAGCAAAAGGAGTTCAAAGTGAACACCCGATTCGACCAGCAGCGGGAAATAGAGTTACGCGAGAGGCAAGCAGATGACTATGTGGACTTTGTTAGAAAGTCTCGTGGCGCATATTGGCTCAGAGCGCAGGTTGGTTTGATGCTCCAATACCTACAACTAAGACCGAACTTGAGAATTTATGATGCTGGGGCTGGCGTAGGAATGTATTCTCTGAAGGTTGCGAAGGAATTTCCCAGTGCTCGAATTTTGGCTGTGGACTTCTCCGCTGCCAGCATAGGCGTTCTCAAACGTGAGGCCCAAAAGCGGGGGCTACGTAACATCGAAACATTAGTTGAGAACATAATCACCTACCAACCCCAGCCAGAAAGCTATGACCGGGCGATCTGCAATGAGGTACTTCAGCATTTGCCAAGACATGAAGCTAGATTGGCTGCAGTTCGACGCATATACAAATGCTTGAAACCGGAAGGCCTTTTCGCTACAGCCAATTACCGGTGGGGTGGATTTACAAAACCGCCGGCTCCGAAGGAGGAGATTGACCATGAAAACAGCGGACTTGTTCGGTTTTCCTTTACAGAGGAAGAGCTAAGGGCACTCTTGGAAGAAGTAGGCTTTCGCAATGTTCGATCATTTGGCATAATCAGGATGCCAGCGAGAATCCGAAGCATTCTTCCTGCTTGGACGGCTTGTCTTGCGGAGAAATGCCTGAACGCACTTGACTGGAAAAGCAATAACGCGCAACTCGTACTCGCCGTTGGCACGAAATGATTTGCATTTTCAGCAAGTATGAGCACTGAATGCAGTAGGGACGCAAGTGCCTCTTGTGTACTCCGCACGCGCTTTATCGTCTCTACCAGAGCCTAGAGGTGATGCTCCTCATCTGAATGGAAACGCGATCAACAGCAATACATTAAAGCTTCAGAAAAGGGCAGCATCGAAGCATCTTGAGTGCGGTGGCTATGTGAATCCGAACCGTCTTATTGTGGAAACAATGTCGTAGGTAAGCCGAGAATATACCTTTCGATATTCTCCAAGGTATCTCACGTAGGTTCCCCCAAACCCCCTTTTGAACAGAGTCACATTGATCGTTTTCTTGTCTACTTTGTAAAAATCGCTGTCTTCAACTACAGCTCCATGAAGGTCATAGAATCGGTACCCATGCTCCTTTCCCCATTGGATGATGCGCCAATGAAGTAACTCACCTGGGCAGAATTTGTTGTAGCGAGGATCACTTCCGCCCCAAACGTAGAATATTCCGCTTCCGAACGTGAGCAAGAACGCCGTGGATGCAACTGAACTTCCGAGCTCGGCCAAGAATATCCTCGCCAATCCCTTTGCGCCAAGTTTCCTCATGACCATCTCAAAGAATTCTCGGGCAAATGGCCTAGGGGCTGTCTCTGCATACAGCCCGTAGAACATATTTACGCCCAACAGATCGCTTCGTTCTTCGACTGATATATTTGACCTCTCTGCCTTGTTTATACTCCACCTGGTTCGCTTTTCCATGCCCCTGAATATTTCTTCTAGAGGTCTGTCACAGCTAACGACAAAAGTTTGGCTGTGAAAAGAAGAGCTGTCAAAGACTGGTTTGAAACCGGCCGTCACAAGGTCTTGATGAGCACTTCTATCTGCAAAGGGTATGTTAGGAAAAAAATAGCAGACCGCAACCTTGTCCTGCTTGGCACAAACATCGACATTCCTCAAGAACTCTAAGAAAAGGTTTCGATCAAACAGGTTATTCCTAAAGACCGGTCCTCTGAGAATCGTTAGTGAATTGTAGACGAACCTTAGAGTCTTGGCACTAAAAAAAGGCTGTTCGTAGGCCATAAGAACAGCCCTGCCATCAATCATCATAGGTATTGCTTTGCTTCCCATCGCTTCAGCCACTTCTGCCCAGTGAGATGTCTGGAAGATATGTCCGCTGCTAGAAGCCACAATATTGTCCCATAGATTTTTTTTCGGTAAGTCCAACAATTCGGCTTTCATCAGATTTTCGCTCTAAGGCGTGATTTCATTCTGGATGATGCGGAGACAGAAGCGAGGGACAGAGATCTTATTTCCGTAGTCTGAAATCATTCCCCTACGCTTAACGATTTCAACATCGGATTTAAGTGTTTTCTGGCTGCAAAGAGTGCTGCTAGAATGTACCTTTTGGTTCTGCTGGACGAAATAGTATTGCAAGTCCCAGTCACTCAGAAAATCACTGGCGCCGATGCCTTACGAGATCCGCGAGCATTACTACTCAACCGCCGTAGGTGAGAGTTGCCTGACCTCGGGTCTTAGTTCAATGGGGCCCACGCGGGAAGACCTACTTCATAGCTGTTTACCATAGTTACCACAAGTCAATCAAGCGTTATTCGCATTATCTCTTGTGAGGGATTCCTCAGAGTAGTTCGTGAGATCTTTGAGTTCACTGCGTCTAGAGGATTCATCGATGATTCGAATCAAATTTCCTTCATCGTATACCCGTGGATCATGTTTCCCCGGGGGAGTGAGCGGATGAATTAGGACTACAGGCCGACCCTTCTCTAAGTGTCGCGGCTCTAATCCATAAAGGTGAAAGTTCACAGGCGCCTCCCAAAAGTCGTAGCACAACGCTACCCTCAGCTTCGCTATTAGATTGTATTTGCTAGCATGATACGATGAGTCGCATAGGCAACCTGCTTGGTTAATCATTCTCAATACCGTTCGATCCGGCTCCAGCCTTCCAATCCTGAACAATCTTGGCTTTCCTAGGTAATCGCGATACAGCGCTATGTCTCGGAGCGTCATCTGCCTCTTCTCGTCAGGCGTGTAATTCCTGAAAGAGTCTCCGTCTCTCTGCCAACCCTTGAACTCACGCTGATAGTAAGCGTGCGAGTGTAGACCGACAGCATGCTTTCCCCGGATATCTCTGACCATGTCTTCGCAGTTCTCCATCACTTCAGGCGTTAGGAAGAACGTCCCAACTGCGTGATGCTCCTTCATCTCATCTAGTATGCGTGGTAGGTTATGATTGACACCTTCAAAGGAAGGAGGATCAACGTATCCCGTTCGAAGATAGTCTCTCTCCAAGTCGAATGTTAGGTATACCTTGGGCTTCTGCAGACTATCGCTATGTTCTCGCATTTTATCAACCTTCCAAGCAGCCTCTTCAGAACCATAGGAGGCAGGAGAAGTCTAGACCATTTTATGAGCCCCGTACCGATAGCAAACTTGTCGATCGGCATCAAGCCTACAGAGCGGCATAACCGCTCGAGCTCCTTGAAGCCGTATGTGTCTTGATCAGTCACCAATGGATCATAGTGACTTGGTACGACCAGCAACACCCTCCTTGCAAGTTCGCCATGAACCCTGACAGCTTCCTTAAGCTGTTCACCTCTAAAGTGCTCGATTACACCCTCGCTATAAGCCAGATCGAAGATTCTTCCTAAGCGTTCAGGGGCCTCGAAGAGATTCATCAATTCTATTCTGACCAGGCCTCCGAGCCTCTCGTTGTTACGTCTAGCCATTTCTATAACCCGAGGGTCACTGTCGATACCTAAAACTTCATAGCCTAAGCCTGAGAGTAAGATCGACAAGAGGGCGCTTCCACAGCCGATCTCTACGATAGATCCGCCTTCCGGCGTATGCTTTCTAATGTAGCTGACAATAGGCTGCCTAAAAGTATAGTAATTGTAGACGAATAATGGGAAGTTGTCTATTCCCTGACGCTTGAAATAACCAAACCAATCCCTAAACAATCATAGCCCTCGCAGATCGCCCGCTATTGTGTCAGCTTCGCTATCCATGATAATTATGTTGTTCATGGCCTTGGAACAGTTGGAGCAATTTAGCTCGACAGAACTCAAAAGGAAGGCCGCCATCTTACGAGGCGTTCTGTCGATGCTTGCTCTTAAGGTTGCCATTTCCGATGTCTTGCCTCTTAACCGGAAGCCGAAAATAGGCCTTGAGGAAGCGTTGAAGACGACGATAGAGTGGTTCAAGCTCAAATGATTGTTCTTATCTAGGATACGCTGATCGATGACAACTGTCACCCTGTTCTTGTGTGTGCTATCACACAGCGCATCTAGATCGCAGAGATGTCAGAAGACTCTGGCGGCGTTTTTTTCTAGCATTTTTAAGCACTTCCAAGCACCTTTTCTTGCGGGTACTCGTTGTACGCGGCAAGGGCAGGATATATGAAGATCGCCGTTGTGCCGGCAGCTGGAAAAGGTACGAGGCTTGGAAGAGTGGGGGCAGCTCTTCCAAAGGCGCTAGTTCCTATTGCCGGAAGGCCAGCAATCGACCACATTTTCTACATGCTACGTGAAGCTGATGTAGAGCAAGTTGTCTTGGTTGTTGGCTACAAGAAGGAGCAGCTGATATCTTACGTAGACGATGGCTCGGATTTCGGACTTAAGGTCGCCCACGTTACTCAGCCTGATCCGAAGGGAATCGCGCACGCACTGCTCGCGGCTGAGAGCTTCGTAAACCAAGATTTCCTATGCCTGCTTGGGGACACACTTCTGTTTCCGCTCAACTCATTGAAGACTCTGGTGCAATTTCACAACACCAAGAAACCGGCCGCCACGCTTTTCGTCAAGAGTCTAGACGACGTATCAGGTTATGGCGTGATCGAACCCCATGGCGAAAGAGTGAAGAGAGTTGTTGAGAAGCCCGGGAGAGGAGAAGAACCCAGCAACCTAGCGATCGTAGGCTGTTACGCTTTCTCTCCCAAGATCTTCAAAGCGGCCGAAGAGATCTCGCCGAATCCCAAGACCGGGGAGATCGAGCTTACGGACGCTGTGCAGC
>CAZQDW010000028.1:3963-10917 GCA_964592315.1 uncultured Candidatus Bathyarchaeia archaeon | reverse complement strand
TAGAGGTGTACGTCAGTTAAAGGTTGGCAGAAGCGGAAAAGTGAGCGTTGTCAAATAAAGTCAGTCAGTAAGCACACATTTATGCGGTGTGTTGGAATCCGAAACTTAGAGAGACAGATCTTGTCAAATAGAATGGATTCATCTGGAAGATCACTCCGTTTAGGATTGTAAATGTAAAGCTAGCGCAGTCCACTTTTTGCTCAAAACTTGGCTAGAAAGTTGGTGCGGCCGCCGGGATTTGAACCCGGGTTACCGGCTTTCTTCTATTCGCCTTACCTGCAGTGGGAGGCCGATGTCCTAACCAGGTTCTCCAGCTAGCATTTCAGGCTAACTTCTAGACTACGGCCGCGCATCATCGATATCTTTCTTTCGACATAAACTTAAATCTCTTATGCAATTAATCTAGAACTATTGAGTTTGCGCTTTAGGTTTCAGCTAGGATGAAATCTCGATCGAACCTACCGGAAATCGTCATTAAACAAATTACGAGACAATTAGCTTGCCAGTAGGAGGAAGACTCATGAACCCTAGAGTGGTTGAGGGAGTTGTAAAGGTTTTAGAAAAACTGGACGTGAAGCTCATATTCGGGATACCTGGCTCCCAAACATGCCCGTTTTATGACGCTCTCTACTCATCTTCGATAAGGCATGTCTTGGTAAGGCATGAGCAGTCGGCGGCTTACATGGCCGACGCTTTCGCCAAACTTACGGGTACACCGGGAATCTGCGATGGAACAGGCGGACCTGGGGCTACAAACCTTTTGACAGGCATTGCTACCGCGTGGACTGACAGCAGTCCCATACTGGCTTTTACGGGTCAACAGCCTCTTAGCCATCTCGGGAAAGGAGCCTTCCAAGAGCTTGACCACATAGGCGTCTTCAGCCCAGTAACTAAGTGGTCCATATGTCTCTCAAACCCTGACGAAATGGTTGAGACTTTAAAGGAAGCCTATAGAATAGCCACTTGCGGAAGGCCCGGCCCTGTCCATATAGATCTTCCGCTCGATGTTCAAACTCGTCCTCTGAGCCGTGAACGCCTCAAAGTCCTTGAGGAATCGTCTTTCAGGTTATTTCCGCTTAGCCCTTCCGGGGAGCATAGTGCCATCAGGGAAGGTGTAAAACTTCTGGTTGAATCATATAGACCCGTCATGATTGCTGGGGGAGGCGTACACTACTCGGCAAGGGCTTGGAAGCCGCTCCGATCCCTAGCGGAGTATTTGGGTATCCCGGTGGCTACAACCTTCAATGGCAGGGGGTCTTTCCCCGAAGACCATCCCTTATCAGCCGGTAGGATGGGGATACACGCTCCAGCCTATGACGATAGGCTTCTAGCGGAGGCTGATGTGATTTTAGCTGTTGGTTGCCGCTTCGCAGCATTGAGCACCAGACAATGGAGTAACATAAGCTCGAATTCGGCTTTAATCCATGTAGATATCGATCCCAAGGTTATTGGAAGGAACTACCTGGCCAAGGTCAGCATAGTAGGTGATGCTGGAAAAGTTTTGGAGGCGTTACTAGAGGAGGCTGAAACCTATCAGAACATATGCGCCGAAAGGCGTAGAGACTGGTTGAAGTTCCTAGAGGAGGCCAAAGAAGCTTGGAGGAGATCTGAGTGGTACCGTGGAACCTTCTCTGAAGGAACGCCTTTGAAGCCTCAGAGAGTCTGTACAGAGATCAGAAGATTCTTTAGCAGAGAGACCGTTTTCACACTGGATGCTGGGAACAATAAGCTTTGGTGCTCAACGTTCCTTAACATTTACGAGCCTTCCACATGGATCCAATCAGGATGTTTTGGACCTATGGGCTACGCCTTGCCAGCAGCCATAGCCTGCAGGCTTGCCAGGCCCGAAACGCCAGTAGTAGCCCTATGCGGCGACGGCGGCTTCTACATGACCCTCCATGAACTCTCGACTGCTGTTCAGGAGGAGGCCCCCGTCCTCGTATGCATCTTCGATGATGGGGCCCTAGGAACGATAAAACATCACCAGCGAAGCTACTACGGAGAAAGGTTCATATCTGTTGATCTGGCAAATCCTGATTTTGCCGCCGTTGCAGAGGCATTTGGCTGCAGCGGCTTTGAGGCTGAAAATCCGCGCCAACTTAGATCTGCTCTTGAAGACGGGTTAAGATCAGTGAAGAGTGGCCGACCGGCCGTAATCGATATCCGCATTGACGAGAGAGAACCGCTTCCGCCCTAGGACAAGGCATAAACACTTACATCTCAATACTTTATTACACTAGAGACCTATGAGAACTCTGCAAGGCTGAGCAACATGCGACTAAGTAAGTTCCTCGATAAGACTTATAGTTTCCAATTACCTGGAAAGATTCTTTTCGGGGTAGGAACCTCAGACAAGGTCGGTTCAGAGGTCAAAGCTCTCGGCGGAAAAGAGGCTATGCTTGTCACGGACCAGAACCTGACCAAGATGGGTATAGCCGGAAAAATAGAGGAAGCATTGGTTACAGAAGGCTTAGATGTGAACGTCTTCAGCGATGTGGAGGCTGAACCGCGCTTAGAGGTAGCCGAAAAAGTAGCCGAAGCTGTTAGGAGGAAGAGATACAACATAGTCGTGGGGATTGGCGGCGGAAGCGTTCTAGACATGGCCAAAGTGGCATCTATAGCTGCCACGAATCCAGGGGCTATGAGACGCTACATCGGCCTAGACCTAGTGGGGAAGCCAGGCCTTCCGAAGGTCCTTATACCGACCACAGCCGGTACAGGTTCAGAAGTAACAGACGTTGCGGTTATGACCCTAGCCGAGGATGAGACGAAGACGGCTATATTCAGTCCCTACATGTTGGCAGACGTAGCCATAATAGATCCCAGTCTTACCCATACTTTGCCCCCGCGTCTCACCGCCTCCACCGGTTTAGACGCGTTAAGCCACGCCTTAGAGGCAATGATGTCCATCAATGCCAATCCCGTAACTGACACCTTAGCGCTCCAAGCTATCGCGCTCATCTTCACATATCTGCCTAAAGCTTATAGGAGCGGCGATACTGAAAGCCGATACGGCATGAGCCTCGGCTCCTTAATGGCTGGTATGTCCTTTGGGAACGCCGGCGTATGCCTAGGTCACGCCGTAGCCTATACCTTTGCCGTATCTTATCATGTTCCCCACGGGGTCTCCTGCGGCGTGGCCTTACCCCACGTCTTCAGATTCAATGCGTCGTCGATATCTGACAAGCTTCCACCTATCGCTGAGGCCATGCATCTTCACGTGGAAGATCTGAAAAATGAGGAATTAAGCGTCAGGATTACGGATGCTATTCTTAGATTGATGGATGAGGTGCAGGCGCCCAAGAGGTTGAGGGAGTTAGAGGTTCCTAGGGAAGCTGTGTCCAGATTGGCAGATAGATTGCTTGGCATCAGACGTTTGATACAGCGGAATCCGAAGCCCTTATCAAAGGAGGACGCCTTGAAGCTTATTGGAGAGATGTGGTAGCCGGAAAACCATGTGATGACCTATTGATGTGAGGAAGGGTTAATATATATGAAATATCCCTCATACACTTGCACATTCAAGGTAGGAACAATTGAACTGAAATGACCCATGAGAAATTTAGGAAGTTCTTAGAGGTTCAAGCTAGAAAAAGCCCACTACGAATCAGTGGAGACAAGGTTTCGTGGGAGGACAAAGATAGAAGAATCCCGTCACAACCCTCAGACTTCCTCGAGTCAGTATATCTTGGGAAAGAACTTCAGAATACCGTAGTCATGGAGCGTAGCGTAGCCGCTATGCTTCAACACAGACTGACAGAATTGGAGAAAGAGAATGAACACTTGCGAAAGTCCGACAAGATCCTCAAAATCATAGTGGGAGTAGTTGTGGCGGTGGCGGCTATACTGATTCTATGGGCACTCTAGATCCTCTTCGTTGAGCAAACCTGAGGTGTCTATATTGGGGTTGAAGAACAGCATAAAAGATCTAGAAAGAGAGATCAAAACGCGTTTTGTGGGCAACGAAGAAGCAATCCGCATAATGGTGTTAAATCAGCTCCACCCGCGTTCAACAACCCTCATTCGGGCGCCTCGAGGCGTCGGAAAGTCAACTCTTATGCTCTTGATGTTAAGGGGTTTGTGCGGAGATGATCTAGTCGTTGTCTCTGGAGCTTCCGAAGTCAAGAGAGGAGAAGTCCTAGGCCGGCTCCATATTCCATCTTTGGAAAAGGAGGGCGTAGAACGTGTTCTTTTGGCCGCATTTGTCAAGGCGAAGGGAAAAGCTCTAGATGAAGTCAATAGATTGAACCCGTATACAACAGCAAACATTCACCATTTGATGCAGTTTGGAGAGGTTTGGGCTTACGGTCAAAGAACATGTGTTGAAGATTACACTTTGGTAGCGAATGAAAATCCTATGGACGCAACTTCATTCGTTCATTCTCCGCCATTTTATGACCGATTTGATGTCTGCCTATTCTTGAGCTCTCTGACTCTGAACGAGAAATTTCAGCTGCAAGGACTTCTTGATAAATATGGCCAGGACCTGGTTAATTCGATGCCGCAAGTGCTTTCCTTTCAAGGATTGGAAGACGCGAGAAAAGAGGTTGCGGAAGTTGATCTAGAGCCGGATTTGACTGGATACATAAACCTTCTCGTTAGGGATTTTCAGGCTTGCATACGTGAAAAGGAGACGTCTGAGGTTAAGCCTCCAACCCTATGTGAAGGTTGCCACTTTATTCGCGATATTTGTGGATCTATTAAAGAGCCACTGAGCGAACGTGCTACAGTAGCTTTGATGCACCTGGTAAAGGCCACCGTCTGGCTCTACGGGAAATGTGACCTCGAAGACGTATTTCGCATAGCTCTGTGGGTCCTCCCTCATCGTGTAACACTCGTTCGCACAAGAAATGTACTCGCGGATTTTCAACAACTCTTGGAGAGGGAGAGGGTAAAGATGGAGGACAGAAATTTCAGGAGGGAATGGCCTCTACTCCATGAGCTAGTAAAAGGGTTCAACAGCGCCGCTTACAGGCTGGCAAAAGACGCTGCTGTTGAAGATATCTCTTTTGCTGAGGAGCTGGTGAAACTGGAGGATAAGTGGGTCCAAGAAGCCATATTGAGAAGAGAAGAGACTTTAACTGCGCAGATGGGTTGGAGAATGCCAATTCACAGAAGGATTCTGTGAGATGAACCAAGCTGAGATCTTCAGGCTCTTTCATCAAGCCTGGCTTGAGCTTTACTGTCCACCAGTCAGGCTCACCTTAGAAGAGAAAAGTGAGAAGTTCTCGAGCTCAGCTCCTCTTTCAGTTACAAATGGGACAGTTTGTCTCAGATCTGCTCCAGTTCCCCCAGGCTGCGACGCCGGAAGGTTTGTGCTCTCGCTTTTTCGCCACGAGCTAGCTCATGTCCACCACTGCCCCTATGATGTTCGAACGGCCTACAGCCTGGAGAGGGCAGCCCATGAAGTCGTGCCAGACTGGAGTATTGCCTACTTGGCAACATACATTTTCTCGGATATGGAGGTCAACTTGAACTATCTGCTCAGAAGGTTTGACGAGCTTCCTTACTTCATGAAAATAATCGGTGTGCGTCGCAATTCTTTAGCGGAAGAAATGGCTTTTGAAGTATATAACCAGATTGAACCGGTTCTTAAATCCAGAGATAAAGCGGTAGCAGAGGCAGCCAGGGAGACGTTCACAATCATGAGGTTGAGCAAGCCTTGGCACACCAAAGTTCAGATGTTGGCTATTATCTTGAATAGGCTGAAAACGAGGTCACCGCATCTTTTTTCAGAAAGAAGAATGGAACGAGTCGTTAGGAATCAACCTCTAGTTGTACGTGAGGATTTTCTTCCCGATACCTTGAAGATGTTCGAAGAGACCTTTGGGACGATTTCAAGTCCGAATGAAGCTAGAGAGTTCTTCAAGCAATGGATTGAACCTCGGCTTTCTAAGCAAGAAATCGAGAAGATCGAAGAGATGTTAAAAGACAAATTGAAGACAAAAAGAGGTGGAGGCGAAGGCCAAGACGAACAGAAGACCGGTGAGGGTGCGAGCCTAGATAAAACCGAGCCAAATGTTGGGACAGAATTCTCTAAGATCTCACTCGGCGAAGAACCCTATTTGCCGACTTCTCTATCAAAACCCTATGAAAAGATTTCGTCGTACACCATGAATGAAGCCCTTTGGAGGAGGTACTGGTATAGGTCGAGGGCTGAACGGACGATAATTCGGTACCTATCTGAAAGCCCTAATCTTAGACCAGTCTGGTCTGTTATGAAGTACCCAGACGAATGGTACATAGAGGATGAACTCGAAGCGCTCGATGTCGAGATGAGCTTGGAAGAAGGACCACTGATACCCGAGGTGACGACTCTGAAGTGGGTTGAAGAGCCTGCGTCGCACGGCCAGTCCATCATAAGCGGCTTTGTCCCTTCATCGATAAGCATCTTAGATGCCAGCCACAGCATGGCGAAGATTCATGATACAGCAGCTATCGCCGCGTTCATCACCCATTTAAGTGCGTTGAAGGCAGGAGGACAAACATCAACCTTGACTTTTTCCACGCGCTACGTTGCCGCTGACTGGGAAGCGGCAAGAGAACTCAAGGAGTTAACGCTCTCAATGAGCTTTGACGAATTCACAGTCTTCCCCGCATTCGAGGTTATGAGGCTTGTATCAGCAACTCAAGGAAACTGCTTCATTGTCATCATAACAGATGGAGGTTGGCAGAACATAGACGAGGCCATTCCTCTCCTCGAGAGGATCGGTGATCGCGGGCATAAAGTCTTCATCTTTCAACTTCCAGGAGGAGAGTATCCGGACAGGATTGAACATATCAAGCGGAGTCCGTATCTAAAGGTTTACAAGGTTGAGAATCCCGAAGCCGATCTCCAGGGCCTAGTTCTCTCGGAGACCATGAAAACATACAAAACCTTTCTCTCATGAAGCATTGACTTTGCGCTAGGCATGACCCTGAACAGAATATTCGATCCTTATTGACCAGATACGC
>CAZQDW010000028.1:0-3953 GCA_964592315.1 uncultured Candidatus Bathyarchaeia archaeon | reverse complement strand
GGCGTTCAGTCTGCAAACCTTAAGAATTACATCAAGCAAGAGAAAGGGAGAAAGGGATACTCGATGATTATAGATACTCATACACATCTTGGCTACGACTACGTTTACGAAGAAGACTTCAACCTCAAAGATCTCTTAGATAATATGGAGAGAAACAAGGTTGATATAAGCATTGTACAGCCAGGCACGGTACTCGACTTGGACACGGCTATTGCGCAGCACAATGCCATTGCAGCTCTTTCTGAAGACATGCCTGGAAGAATCTTTGGGATGGCCAACCCGAATCCTCATATGCCAAAAGATACGTACCGCAAAGAACTGGAGAGATGCATAAATGACCTAGGCTTTGTAGGTGTAAAATTGAACCCTCCCGCTCACGCCGTCAACCCAAGCCAATCCGTAGGGAGGAAAGTGTTTGAAGCCGCCTTGGACTTGGCGGTTCCTATAATGGTTCATACGGGAAGTGGAATACCTTGGAGCCTTCCATCTGTATTGATACCAATAGCACGCGACTTTCCTGATCTAAGCATTATCTTGGCACATTCGGGCGGCAGCATGTTCGCAAGCGAAGCTGCCTTGGCAGCACAATTGTCGCCAAATATCCACTTGGAAGCGAGCTGGTTGCCGGGATTTACAGTTCGTAGATTATGCAGGACTCTTGGTGCTGACCGAATCATGTTTGGTTCTGATCACGGAGATAATGTGGCAACCGAGCTTACGAAATTCAGAAGCATAGGCCTAACCGATGAAGAATTGGAATTGTGCCTAGGGAAAACAGCAGCCAAAGTTTTCAAGATCTCGATAAGGTAATCTGCACCCAACACTATGCCTTGAGGTATTGATCTTTCCACGAAGTCGGCATCCTCCTACTTTGCTACTTAATGCTGTTCCATGCGGTGAGACCTACGTAAAATCTTTAATAATTCACGCAGGGTATGTCTTGGATTGTGAGACGGATGAAACTGGGAATAACTACTTACACTTACAGATGGGCTGTTGGCGGAGATCCCAGATTTAGAGACGATTTCAAAATTGCGAGACCGTTGAGTGTTTTCGATCTTGTGGATAAGACTTCGAAGCTCGGCTTGGAGGTGCTCCAAATATGTGAGAACATCGACTTTGAAATGGGCATTCACGAATACAAGAGGCTAAGAGAAGTCGCAAATCACAAGGGCATAACCCTAGAATTGGGAACCGCCGGGCTCGAGTTTCCAATCTTGAGAAAAAATGCGCAGATTGCGGAGCTAACTGGTTCTCACCTATTGCGGGTGTACCCGGAAGAGAGGGAACCCGTCGACAGCATAATTGAAAGAATACGGAGTTTTTTGCCAGCACTTCGAGAAAGGGAGCTGACGCTTGCTATAGAAAACAGCAGCTTATGTGTGTACTCCTCTCTCGAATTGTTAGAGATATTGAGGGGGGTTAATGACCCTTTGGTTGGAGCTTGTGTTGACACCGTAAATTCTGTAGGGCTTTTGGAAAGGCCTCTTGAGACTGTTGAGGTTCTCTCGCCTTACGCTGTTTCCCTTCACCTAAAAGATTTCCGCATCCAACGTAGGAGTGTTGGCGGTTTTACCGTTTTCGGTGCGCCTTTAGGGAGGGGAATGATTGATGTGAAGGCAGTACTTAACCTTATCAAGAAATGTAATCGCGACCCTAACATACTCCTAGAACAGTGGATGGATAGGAGAGAAAGCGAAGAAGAGACCCTTGCCGAAGAGGAAAGATGGGTCAAAGAAGGCATAAGAATCCTACGTTCCGTTTTGCAGCACCTTTGACTTGCTTGACTCTGATGCATGCTCAGAAATCTCGCCTCATTTGAGGGATTTGCGTGAAAGCTATAGTCTATGAGGGCCCAGGAAGACTAGTTGTGAGAGATGTTCCGCCACCGCGAGTAGAATTGAAGGATGTGTTGATAAAAGTGAGAGCGGCTGGAATCTGTGGAAGCGATTTGGAGATGGCACGGGGGAATCGGCCGGATGTAGTTCCGCCTCGAATTCCCGGCCATGAGGTTGCTGGTGAAGTGGCCGAAGTTGGAGGTCAAGTAGCAAGATTTCAAGTTGGTGACAGAGTGGTTGTGGAGCCAATTCTATCTTGTGGAGAGTGCCGTAATTGCAGAATTGGTAGATACAACGTCTGCAAAGAGCTGAGATTTGTAGGTGTACATGTTGACGGAGCATTCGCAGAGTTTCTGGCTATGCCAGAGCGGCAAGTTTACAGGATTCCAGAGCATTTTTCGTATGAAGAAGCAGCAGTCTTGGAGCCAACAACCGTCGGAGTACACGTGGTCAAAAGGGCTCAGATAGCGCCTGGTGATAGCGTCGTTATTCTTGGGGCAGGACCCATAGCGCTGCAGATTGCGCAAGTGGCAAGGAGGAGAGGAGCAGGCTACATCCTGATGACGGATGTCCTTGACTATAGGCTGGATTTGGCTAGGAAACTGGTAGCGGACTATGTAATCAACTCAGGCAGAGAGGACCCCCTACCTCTCGTCAATCAGGTAACAGATGGAGAAGGGGCTGATGTGGTCATCGAGGTGGTCGGTGCATCCAAAACGATTCTGCAGGCCGTGGATCTCGTTCGAGTGGGAGGAAGAATCCTTATAGCTGGACTCTCGGTGGAAAGGTTCGTCACGGAACCGCCGACGTTTTGGATGAGACAACTTTTTAAAGAGGTGACCGTTGAAACTTCCAGATCTTACGGTGCTGGCGATTGGGTTGCAGCCATAAGACTAGCATCAAGAGGAGACATCAACTGCAAGGCGTTGGTCACCCACAAATTCCCGTTGGAAGACGCGGCGAGGGCCTACGAAGTAGCCGATAAGAAGCTGGAGAACTCGATCAAGGTTCTGTTTACACCCTAAGAGAGACAAGTGTTGGAGCTGAAGAGCTGAACCGCAAGAAGGAAATAGACGTCATCGAAACGCAAAAGCATATCAGACGCCATAGAATTGTGGGAATGGTGGCAAGTAGAAGTTTGGTCTAGGGAATTGTAGCGCGGATGCTCGCCTTCACTGATCACGAAGGAAAAGCCTCAGACGTGAGTCGAAGAGGAGGTAAGAACATATGAAGATTGCACAAAGAGTCGAGACGCAACCAGCTGTCTCCGTTGTCATACCTGCGCATAATGAGGAGAAATGGATAGCATCTTGTTTGGAATCTGTTTTGGGAATGGATAGTTATCCTCACAAAGAAGTCATCGTCGTGGATGACGCGTCCAGTGACAGAACGGGTGAGATCCTCAAACGCTTCCCCGTTACTGTCATCAGAAACGAAAAGCCCGCTGGACCTAGCTCAGCACGCAATATTGGTGTAAGAGAAGCCGGAGGCGAGATAATCGTTTTCATAGACGCTCACTGCATTGTTGACGATCCCGAATGGATTCAGAAATTCTTGCGGTTCTTCCGTGACCCAGACATAGGAGCGGTGGGTGGTTACTTCAGACGTAGGCCAAGTGAGAGGGGTCCGTCCTTAACATTCAGACCAGTCAGCGGTCAACGGAGGTTAGTCAAGTCTGCGAACGCAGCCTACAGGAAAGTGGTCTTCGAACAAGTAGGAGGATTTGACCCCTCGATGGAATGGGGTGGAGATGAAGCTTTAACCTATAAAGTTCACAGGTCCGGATGGAAAGTTGTGCATTCACGTGACATCGTGGTTGTACACTCAGAGAAGATTTGGCCCATAGGAAAGGCTTTCTTTTATGGAACTTGCTACTTCCAGTTACGCAAGAGGTATCCAGGCGAAAGACCGGTCGGCGGTCTATTGCTTTCTCCCGTGGTAATAGGGACTCTATTGATTCTCGGAATAGTCGCTGATTTACTGAGCAAGTTCCCGATCTTTGCTCTCTCATTCATAGTTTTGGTCAGCGTGTTAAATGGTGCAGGTGCGCGTGTCTCTGTACCTCGAATCCTCATAGACGGCTTCTACACCACAATCTGGTGCTTGGCGTACTAC
>CAZQDW010000027.1:0-11199 GCA_964592315.1 uncultured Candidatus Bathyarchaeia archaeon | reverse complement strand
TGTGTTAATCTGCTTCCTGCAAGTTGTCATGACTCTCTTTCGCTATTTCTATCTTTCCCAAAGATTCAAGAATTTAAACGTTGGGACAAAATAGAAAGATATGAGAAACTCTTGGAAGATTAATAGAAGCCTTTCAGAATATCGCTAAAAAATCCTTTTTGAAAGATCTTATATGGCGGACCCGGAGGGATTTGAACCCTCGGTCTCCGGCTCCGAAGGCCGACGCCTTGATCCTGACTGGGCTACGGGTCCCCAACTTAATAATGGGGTTGCGGTGCTTAAATCCCTTATTTGAGGTCAAAGTTGATGCTTTGAGAAGTCACTCTTGAGCCCAAAAGGTGCATGTAAGGACGACATGTGCGTCTTCCGGTTGAAGAAGGTTATTTCACTAGGGATGTCTTCAGAAACATGGGAGAATGTTAATCCTATTTATTCAAGGGATGCGTTGGAGATAGAGTTAGAGGTGTGGAATGTTTGGGCGATGATAGGTTAAGGCATGTAACCCAAATAGGACTCGTAGTCAAAGATATCGAGAAGTCTCGAGCCGCTTGGTCCAAGCTCTTAGGCGTTGAAGAACCTCGAATAGTGGAGACCGAAAGCTGGGAATCCACCCACATGACGTTTAGGGGCAAGCCGTCAGAAGCCAGGGCCAAACTGACATTCTTCAAACTAGAGAACATAGTCATAGAGATCATTCAACCTATCGGTGGACCAAGCACTTGGCGGAACTTCCTAGAAAAACACGGTGAAGGAATACATCACGTAGCCTTTCAAGTTGACGACCTACAGCAAACGTTAGAGAAGTTTAGGAGAATGGGGATTGAAGCGGAACAGAAAGGAGAATACAAAGGCGGCTGTTACGTTTACACTGACTCGGAAAGTAAACTAGGAGCTATAACAGAATTGCTCCATGCACATCGCTGAACTTATCTTCCAGGCAACTGATGCAGACTGTCATTGCTATTTCAAAGAGGACTTCGGGACGTGGATCACTTCTCGACGAACAGGCTTACAAACTTGAACTGCTTCGTATCAACTAAGCCCTTGTCTGTTATTCTAAGCTCTGGTAGCACAGGCAATGCGAGCAGAGACATCGTCATGAAAGGCGATCCCAGAGTGCAGCCCAGTTTCCTCCACGCTTCATCCAGTTTAGCTAATTGTGTGTAGACTTTTTCCAGAGGCCTATTTGAGATTAGTCCGCCAATTGGTAGTGCAACAGACCCGATTACTTCACTGTCTTTAACGGCGACTATGCCGCCGCCCATAGAGGCTAGGATGTTGACGGCTTCAGCCATATCAGGGTCATCCAAACCAAGGACTAGTAAGTTGTGGCTGTCATGGGCAACACTTGAAGCGACAGCCCCGCACTTCAACCCGAAGCCACGAACAAATCCGAGGCCAATATTTCCTGTGCCCTTATGCCTCTCAACAACAGCCACTTTGGCTGTATCCTTCTCGCCGCTTGATTGAACCTTGCCATTTTGAACCACAAGCTCATCTTCAAGATGATCTGTTAAGGATTTCCCATCAGTTACGCCTATAATACGGACCTTGATTCCCCCTTTCTCTTTAGGAGCCCTAACTAAGAAGTCTGCGGTTGTTAACGGCCTCTTTAGGTGGATAGACCTCCGCACAAAAGTGGGATATCTCCAAGGGGCAATATCGATCAGCATCTTTCCATCCTTAGCGAGTATTACGCCGTCAGCTATCACGGTGCCCAATTCAACTCTGGAGAGGCTATTTAGGATAATTAGGTCAGCACATTTACCAGGCGCTATGCTGCCGACATCCGCGCTGACCCCGAAATGCTCCGCCGTGTTAAGAGTAGCCATCTGTATGGCTGTTATCGGGTCGACGCCCTCCTCAATGGCTCGCCTAACAACATGGTCTACATGTCCCTCACATACCAATGCCTTGGGATCTCTATCATCAGTGACCAGAACGACGTGGCGCGGATCGAGCCTCTCTTCTGTTACGCACTTAATCACTTCGGCTACGTCACGCCAGGCTGAGCCTTCCCGTATCATTGCATATAGACCTAGCCTTAGCCTCTGAACGCCGTCAATCTTTCTGGTGGATTCGTGGCATGAGGTTATGCCAGCTGCAGCGTAGGCCGCCAACTCTCCATCCAGTAGACTGTCAGCGTGTCCCTCTACAACCTTTCCTGCGCGGAGCGCTTTCCGGATCTTCTCATAAACCTCTTCATCGCCAGCTAGAACACCTGGATAGTTCATCATTTCGCCCAGTCCTATCACTCCATCCCACTTTAGGGCTTCCTCAACCTCCTTCCGTGTTATCTCGGCTCCTGTGGTCTCAAACGCAGGAGCAGACGGAACACACGAAGGAACACAAACAAGCACTTTAAGGGGTAAACGCTTAGCCTCTTCAAGCATAAGTCTGACGCCCCTTACTCCAAACACGTTAGCAATTTCATGAGGATCCGTAAAGACAGTTGTGGTTCCGCGGGGCATCACAGCCCTAGTGAACTGGGTTAGAGTGATCATGCTACTTTCTACGTGAACATGGCCATCCAGGAACCCCGGGGCGACGTACCTACGCTCTGCGTCTATCACCATTGTCTCGTCTCCGGTCACGTAATCAACTGCCCCCACGGTTGCGATTCGACCGCATTTGACCGCAACACCAACGCCTTCCAACACTTCTCCAGAGTTTACATTTACCAAACAGCCGCCCTTGATCACTAGATCCGCCTTGTCCCTTCCCATGGCCGTGTCAACAAGGACTTTTGCGACATCCTCTAGCCTCGTTCTATTCGCCGAAAGACATACATCTTTGGCGCCGCGGTGGCAAGTCACGCGCTTCACCGATTAAGAAAGAACTGGCCCTGTTTATTTCGCTATGCCTTGCGGTCCATCAGAAACTTCTCCGTAATTGTGGAAAATAGTGTGTCCGGGATAGTAAGGAATCAGCTGTTATGGGCTCAAGTATAAAAAACGCGAAAAATCGGCACGAAAATCAATCTGTCTTAAGGCCCAGGTAAACCTTGCCAAGTTCCTTGTGGTTTAGAAGATCCTTCGAGTCTCCTTCGTAGACTACTCTCCCGCTGACAAGAAGAATAGCTTGGTCTCCGTGTTCTAGTGCTCTTCTGGCGTTCTGCTCAGCCAACACGATTGTCATGCCGTAGCTATCTCTCAGTTCTACTATTTTCTCCAAGACTTCAGAGGCTATTTTCGGCGCTAGGCTGGCACTAGGCTCATCGAATAGCATGACTTGAGGTCTTCTAATCATTGCCATAGCCATCGCCAGCATCTGCCTCTCCCCGCCACTGAGTGTCCTCGCCCTTCGATACATGTATCCTTCCAGGACTGGGAAGTCGCCCAATACCTCCTTAGTACGTGTATCGGCCTCTTCCCTGCCTAGGATATAGCCGGCCATAAGCAGGTTTTCCTTGACACTTAGGTTCGCAAAGACATTGTTGACCTGAGGCAAGTAGGCGATGCCTAGCTTCGTGACTACATGTGGGGCAAGCCCAATTATGTTGTTCCCGTTGAAGAGTATCTTCCCAGAGTAAACCTCGGTTATCCCCATAATTGTCTTCAGCAGCGTGCTCTTCCCGCTTCCATTAGGCCCCACCAATACCGTGATCTCCTTGTCTCCTATTTGGGCGCCGATATCGAAGAGCACGTGGAGCCTACCGTAACCGGCGTTGACATCCTCGACCTTTAGCGTCTTTCATCCACCCAGATAGCTTTCTATGACGATCGGGTCATTTAAAACCTTTTCCGGATCTCCTTCAGAGACTATTTTTCCTTGTGCCATGGCGTAGACGTAGTCAACGTACGGTAAGATTAGCTCAAGTCGATGCTCGACGATGAGGAAGGTGACTCCGAGCTTCTTCTTCACCTCTGTGAGATAGTAGAAGACCTCGTGGGCAAGTTTTGGATATATGCCTGCGGCCGGTTCATCCATAAGAATCATCTTAGCTCCGCTCATTATGGCTCTACCAGCCTCAACCAGCTTCATCTGTCCCCCGCTCAGATGAGTAGCGGGTTTGTCCCACATGTGATCGAGGTTAAGGAGCTCCAGAAATCTGAAAGCCATCGCTGTTGCTTTCTCTTCCTCGCTCAACCACGAGCTTCTGAGAGGTGCTTTCAAGAATGCTTCGCCTGGGTTACCGCGATAAGCCGTAAGCAAATTCTCCAAAACCGTCAGTTTTTGGAACGGTTGTGGTATCTGGAAGGTCCTCATGAGGCCGAGGTCGTATACCTTGTGTGGCGCCCATCCAGTTATCTCTTCGCCATTGAACCATACCTTTCCCTTGTCTGGATTGTAGAATCCTGTGATGCAGTTTATGAGAGTTGTTTTGCCGCTTCCGTTGGGGCCTATCAGCATAGTCATCAGCCCTTTCCTGACGCTGATGTCGACTTCATCTAGAGCAACCAATCCACCGAAGGTCTTCGTTAAGCTCTTAACGCTGAGTATATGTTCCATGACTATCACAAAAAAGAGGGGGAGTAGGTTGGTCTAGTACCATTCTACTGAATCCGTGGTAAGGATGTACTTCCCTACGATCTTCCAGTCGTTTGTTCCTGGGGACACTTCGACAATCTGCCATATGACGTAGTCGCCTGCTTTCCTGTCTCCAGACTCATCAAGTTCGATCCAGCCCGAAGCACCGAAGAACGACGCAGTTACTTGCGGTAAAACTTCTCGAACAGCCTCAGCGTCGTACTTATCCGCCTTCAAGAGCGATAGACTGTACACCCAGACTATGTCGTAGATCGCATATGAGTAGGACTCCGGTTCCCTTCCCAAGACTTTTACGCCATTTTGACGAACGATCTCCCACTTAGCGGACTCCGTTGGGGCGAATATCGTGGATGGGTAGCCGACCTTCAGGGTGAGATCCAGTACTACCGGATCTTTAATCATCGCCGCCTCGCTACAGGTCCCGTCGCTTCCATACCACTTAACGGTCGAGAGGACATCGTATTCGCTACACGCGATGAATAACGGAACGACTTCTCCAAACGAGATGTCCAAGACGCATACCTTCTCGGCCCCATAGGCATCTACCGCGCTTGAAACTTTATCAGCCAGATCCTTCGCCTCAGCTGAGAACTCCGTTACCTCGGGGGCGTATCTTACGCCTTCTAGGACGGTGCCTCCTAATTCCTCAAATCTCTTCGCGCTAGCTTCCTCTAGTCCAACTCCCCAAGGGTCATTTCTTGTTATTGGAATCACGTACCTTTTTCCGTCTTCGTACAGTATCCGGCCGATTGCGGGTCCCTGTCCCGCTTTGTCAGTGGGGCAGAACCTGTAGATGTAGTCACCTGCTATGGCAAGGTCCGGCGCGGTCGATGATTGGCTTATCGCCAATATCTTGTTGGCGTCGCAATATCCCTTGATAGCTCTGACCTCTCCACTACTCAATGGACCTATAATGAGCTTTATGCCTCTTGCCGCGAAACTTTCCACCTTTTCCAATGCGAGGGTAGGCTTTGTTTGAGTGTCTTCAGCTACGATCTTTATGGTCCATCCTGCTCCGTTGGCTCTGAGAAACGCATTCACGTGTTCGGCCGCGAGTAATGCCGCGGTGTATTCGTTCTCACCGTAGGTAGCCAAATCCCCGGTGAGCGAGAACAACCCACCAAGCGGAATTTCCCCAGTTAATGTAGTTTTGATCGGTACCTCTCCGCCCGCAGCGACAAAGGCGCTTTTCGCCTCTTCCACTATCGATTGTTGTGTTAAGCTCACCCAGCTATCAACAGTAGAGGCAAGCTCAGCCCTGACTGCAGTCGTCTCAGCTCTTGCTGTGTCAAGATCGGCTCTGGCCGCGGCAGCTTCGGCTTTTGCCGCGTCAAGCTCTTCTTTCGGAACCAATCCTGCGGGTGCTGGTTTCGCAACCCAGCCGATGCCAGCTCCGATTAGCAGACCTACCAACAGAAACACAATTGCATACGTCTTCCAAGCTTGGCTCAACGCAAACCTCTCCAAAATATCCTTTTTTCTTAACTGCGAACCATAGATATGCTTCAACATTCCTTAAAAATGTTACGCTTGTATTGAAGATTTTACAGATTCAACCTGTGGCAAATGAGCGATCACTACTTATGGAGACTCACTATCTTCGGATAAAGACGAATGGATTCGGAGTGATCGAATCCTTCAATTCCATTGGGGGATGCTCAATCTAGGAGAACTATCAAACGATTTGTTCAATCTTGATCGAGCTCTGATTCCAAGGAGAAAGCTTTTCTTGTCCCCCGTTATTCTAGTAAAGGAAAACGTATGATTGATCCCTTACTCAGAGGAGCGATCATATTCAGCAGTCTTCTCACGCAACTGAGCATAGGTCTTACCCTCACTTATCTAACCACTAAGGTTCCTAACTTCGCTCATGGGACTTTTGCAGCGGTAGGAGCATACGTCACATTGACAGCGGTGGAGATCTGGAAGGGAAACGCGTACCATTATCTCTTCTTGGCCCCAATTGTTGGTGGATTGATCGCGCTAGCTCAATATGTCCTCGTCTTTAGACCCCTTATGCGAAGAGGAGTTCCAATAGTTGGACTGATGATAACCACGATCGCTATCGAACTCATACTACTAGGTGCACTCAATATCTACGCCGACTACTTGTCAAGAGTGTTCAAGATCCGTTCGAGATACTTTTCTTATTCAGCGGCCTACGATATAGACATCGCAGGCGAGAGGGGCCTGTTGATCGTTGCCCCGGCTCTCGTTGCAGTTACAGTCACTTTGCTGTATTTAGCTCTAACTAGAAGTAAGTTTGGAGTTGCAATGAGGGCGGCTATTGAGGATTCATCCTTGGCCAGTATAGTCGGGATAAATGTTAACTTAGTTTACGCAATCTCGTGGTTCATAGCAGGCGGGCTTGGAGGCCTCTCGGGAGCACTCCTTCCCCTATATCTTCCCGGTAACCCAGATATGGGCGCGAGATTGATAGTGAGCACATTTGCTGCAAGCACGGTGGGGGGAGTCTTCAGCATTTACGGTGCTGTACTGGGAGGCTTCTTGATCGGACTTGCTGAAGTCTTGGGCACGAGTTACTTGGATCGACTACTTGGCTCTTGGCTCAACATAGATGTAATACCTTATAGGCCTCTGATTCCGTTGATCGCCATAGTGGTCACCCTCCTCCTAGCGCCCAGTGGTTTAGCCGGGGTTGATTGGAGAGGCTTCATCCGATCAGCGAGAAAATCGGCTTCACAACTTAAAAACAAGATTAGAAGCAAAGCCTCCTAATCGTCTCAGAAGAGCTCTTTTTCCTCTTTTTCCGGCCGTGAAACCGCACTTTTTGAGATGATGAATTTCTTGAGTCTCTTGTGACTAAGTGTGGGTGTGGGTTTCTCCGGTATGATGCCTTCAGGCCTGTACATCTGTATCAATATCAGCATCATTCCAAGCAGCAACAAGTCCAGCCATACGACGTTGAATGGAACAAAGGGGGCAAGTTGTTCCTTATAGTAGTCTATGAATCTCCTGAAAGCTGTGAAGGCGAAGGTTCCCACGACGACACCCATGTTGTTGGCGGAGCCTCCCAAGACCACAATGACCCAAGGCCAGAATGTCCACGAGACCCTCTGGTAACTGGTGGCGATTATCCCTCCTGCTTTGAACGCATCTAGGGCGCCCCCAATTGATCCCATGATCGATGCTACTATAATGGTCTTCATCCTTATGCGGGTGACATCCTTGCCAAGCGACTCTGATACGTTTTCATTATCCCTAATCGCTCTTAACATCCTACCTAATGGGCTCCTTACCAACCGCTCAAGGTAGTAAAACACTAGAAGACATATACCGATGATGAACACCGCGATTACTGCGTATCTAAGATTTCCAGCCCACCCAAACGGGTCAGGCACTAGGACGCCAAGGTTTCCTTTGATGATAGGAGTATAGTTGTAGCCTATAACCTGGATGGCTTCCCCCATCGCAAGTAGCGTCATCCCCAAATAGTCCTCACGCAGCCTTATGGCCGGATAGCAAGCTACCAAACCTAGAGCTGCACCAATGGCTCCAGCCACAACTAAAGTAGCAAGAAAAATTGCAATACTAATCGCTGGATTTCCCATAAGCACCTTATTCACATTCGTAACTATTGCTGTGTTATCCGTGATGTAGTCTAAGCCGGAACCTATACCGAAAAGCCAGGCTATTATCCTGCCTGGAAAGAAGCCGACAGTGAAGGCGCCTCCAGCTACAGCCAGTACTTTGCCGAAGTCGGGAACACCTGTATAGCCATACTCCAGGTTGAGGCTAAGCGCTATTATGAGATATATTGCGAAGAAGATGGCGAAGTCTCTGACGAATATTATTAATTCAGCTGAGACCTCCATCGATTTTCCCGCCACTACTTCATGTCAAGCAAGCAAACCTGCAGACAGGTAATGTATAGTCAGGTTTGTTATTAAGGTTTCATGCAACTCATTTCAGATCAAAGGGGTTAGATGAATGTCTACGCTTCCCCGTTTCCTTAATCACGAAACCAAATACTGCAGTCATCTCGGCCAAAACAGCTATGATTATTATGGCGGGAAGAAAGGATCCGCTCACGTCCTTAATATAACCTGTTACCGTCGGCATGATGACGGAGCCTATGTTTGCTAAGGAGGAAATCCATCCGGTGGCGCTCGCCACAAAAGCCGCCACCTCGGGAAGCTCCGCGGTTATGAGGAGTACCAGGGTCAAAACTCCGATGGTGCAGAAGCCGATCACAAAGACGGTGACCCATAGAGGGGGCCCTTGAAATTTCTCAACTGCTAAGATGGCCGGACCGGTAGCGAGTCCGAGAATCCATATGAAGGGCTTTCTCAGGCCGACTCGATCAGATGAGATACCTACTGTAAGGCCCGCAACCAAAAACCCCAAGGGGAGCATCGAAGCGACCAGCCCCGATGTGACTGATGGGACCCCTTTGAGCTCTAGTATGCTTGGAAGCCAGTAACAAACAGTGTCATAACTACCCATAGCACACAGTAGAAGCCCTGTCAAAACCCACACATCTTTCATCCTCACTATCGCGGCGAGATCCTTCGTTAAAGAGGATTTAGAGCGTGTTCTGTCATTTGTCGGATCCTTTGCTATAAACCACCAGGCAAACGCTAACGCCAAGCCCAAGATGCCATAGAGGTGAAAGGTTCCTCTCCAGGTGCCAACCAGCGCGAGAACATGGTAGGTGACGCTCAACCCAAGCAAGTTACCGATGGAAAAACCAGCAACATAAATACCTGTTGCGATACCCAGTTCTTTGGGAGGAAACCATGCGGCTATCAGCTTCGGTAAGCAAGGCATCACTGCTGCCACTCCAACTCCGATAGATGCTTGAAACATGAGCAACGTCCAGTAGTTGACAGCAAAGCCTCGTAAAATTCCTGAGACGCTCATGATAACAATCGCCAGTTCCATCGTTGACTTAATCCCCATACGGTCACCAAAGATTCCCCAGGGAATGCGCAGTGGGATAATTGCCAGGAAGGCTATGGGAAGGATGAAGCCTGCTTCTGTATAGGTTAGGTCCATCTCTGGCATTATCCGCAGAAGAAGTGGCGAAGAAGAGAATAGGAGAAGATGCTCTATAAGTGTCACGAGAAAGGCTAGAATCAAGATCACCCATCGATAACGAAGCGGTCTCGCAACTTTGCCCATAACGCGATCTTTGTAGAACAATGGATAAATCTATGCTTAAGACATGTGCTAAACTTCTGGGGTTACTCTAAGAAAATACAGCGAAGACGACATTGACGACGTGGAGCTACGGCTTCATCGTCGGCACAAATATCGGATGTTGTGGTGTTTTGCAATAGATGTTGCAGAGAAAACTTAGATTCCCTACTCTGTGGGTTGAGCCACTAAATAGATTGCCAAAAGAGTAACCGATATGTACAATGGCAGAACGAAGATAACGGATTTGAAGAACTTGACTAAGTGGAGTAGAACTGGTATTATGAACGTCGTCACAAACAAGTACATGGATAATAATGATATCCCAAAAAGTCTTCGAACTCTTCTGCTTACGAGCAAATATATACCACAAGCTATTCCGATGTAAGCGAAAGGAGCAAACAGGAAATCCCTCAACAACAGCTTGGAAATCACGAACGAGAAGAAGATAAGTCAAAAGTGTCTTGTCCGGTATCTCACCAATGTTTGAACGGTAACCTCTCCATGTACTCATTTAGTGACCGTATAGTGATCTTACTGAGCGCTTTGTACTTCAATACTCTTACAAGCGCTGAGGCTAACTCGATCGTTGTTAGGATCGGGATGTTAAACTCGACTGCAAGCCTTCTTATCGTGTACTCGTCCTCCAGGACATCGGCATGCTCGTTCTCAGAGTTAGTTGCAGGTATGTTGATCACCAGATCGATCTTCCGTTCAAGGAGGTAATCAAGAATATTCGGCTTCTCAGCCTCCTTCACCTTATGCAGAACCGTTATGGGGTTCAACCCAGACTTCATCAATGTTTCCGCTGTATGTTCAGTCGCATAGATCTCGAAGCCCAGGCTCCTTAAGCTCTTTGCTATTGGAACCACATCTCTCTTCGTCTTCTCTCCGCCAACTGTGATGAGGACCTTTCCTTTCCACCCAGGGATCGTGAACTCGACGGATTGGAGCGCCTTAATGAGTGCATCGGCGAAGTTCTCACCTAGACAGGCTGCCTCGCCAGTGCTTAGCATCTCAACTCCAAGGACAGGATCAGCACCGCTGAGCCGCATGAAGCTGAAACTGGGAACTTTCACGCCTACGTGCCTTGGGCGAGGTATCTGAGTTATTCCCAACTCCTCAAACGTCTGGCCTAGCATTATTGCCGTGGACAAATCGATGAGGTTGACGCCCCGGGTCTTGCTTACGTACGGCATAGACCTAGAAGCTCTGAGGTTACATTCGATCACCGAGACGATGCCATTCTTCACGAGGTACTGGATGTTGAAGGGCCCTTTGATGCCAAGCGCTCTAGCGATCTCGCTTGAGTATTTCTCGATGGTCTTCACGACATCGCTGCTAAGCGTCTGGGGTGGAATACTCATTACGGCGTCACCACTGTGAACCCCGGCTTGCTCAACGTGCTCAATAACGGCGCCAATTAGTGTGTTCTCACCATCTGAGACTCCGTCAACCTCAACTTCCTTGGCACCCTCAACGAACTTCGATATCACAACAGGGTGTTCAGGTGAGACGCTGGCCGCTAGCTCAAGGTATTCTCTAAGG
>CAZQDW010000026.1:9271-11494 GCA_964592315.1 uncultured Candidatus Bathyarchaeia archaeon | reverse complement strand
TATTGAGGAACGTTCAGCACACCGTAATTCCACAATCCAGGGTTAAGCGTGTACCCTAGGAAAGAAACCTCTCCATACATTAGTACAATAACCAAGCCTAGAATTGCAGCTGCTTTGAAAGAGTCAGACATAGCACTCGTCAAGCATTTCAACCCAAGCCTCACGCGTATTCCCCTTTCTATTGAGCAAGATCAGAGGCTAGCTTTATGTATGTTTTTTCATAGTCCAAAGCTCATTTTGGCCGTCCTCTTACTCGCGCTTCGGATAGGCGAAACGTCTAGAACTACAAGTCGCGATCTGGTATTCGCCTGGAAGAGTTCATCTCACCGTAACGAAAACGGCGAAATCGCTATCTAAGTAGCCAGAGTGTACAAGTCTCCGCTCGATGTCTACGAGGGCTCGAAGTCTCAGGCTATCCTCTTGAGATTTTTCAAAGTTTCCAGCTATATCTTGTAGAAGCATGTGAAGAATACAGCCTCCATATGGCCTTATCTCGACCATTTTCAGATATTGCTTTGTCACGGGCACCACTTCGTCGGATCGTACTGCCTCGGATGGATCGATAGATTCTATGCATTTCGGATCTGGCGCAGAGAAATGTAGCTTATAGCCCGATGCAAGTCTGATACGTTTTTTGTATCTTTTCGGAAGAAGGACCAGAAGATCTTCGATCACCCTCACTTGTTGCGAAGGAAATTGAAACCGTGATGGCCCGATATATTCGTTAGCAATGAAATAACCAGCTGATTTAAGAGCGTGGGCTGACTGCGAAACCACATGCTCGAGCTCGCGTATATGGTGGAGACAGGAATTTGAGAAAACTACATCGTACCGGTTTTCTGGCAACTCAATCAGATCTAGATCGGCAACTCGGTAGTTGACCCGTTCACCTAAACCCTCCCTAGCCGCAGCCTCCTTGGCCTGCTGAACAGCAACCTCAGATATGTCAAATGCATCCACCTGTGCGACGCCCACGAGCATTTGAAGTTGCCGTTCAAGCGAACCTGTTCCGCATCCAAGGGAAAGTACGGTCAACTTCTTTTTCAGGGGAGCAAGAAACTTGTTGCACACATACTGAAGCCAACCGATCTCCTTTGAGCCGGACACCTGTTCGTTTATGTACTCCATCACCGTCTTGGGTTCTGTCCAGTGAACGCCCATTCCGTATCTTTTCGACGTACTCTCGGACGTACTCCAGAATTCTCGTACTCTATCAGATTCGGTGCTCATTACTCTCTTCTCTCGTGCACATTAACACTATAGCTTTTTACCTGTGATTTCCTCGAGACTTCTCACCTACTTCCTCTGTTCCAGATTTTAACGATGCGAATCGTCATCAGAGAGCTCGGCTGTCCAATAGGGAGACACGCCCCTCGTCATTTCTTGACGAACTCTTGATCCGCTATCGTTTGAATCCATTCCCAAGTTCTCCTAATGCCCTCCAAAAATGAGACTTTCGGTTGCCAGTTGAATTCGCGGCGCAACCGCCTAATGTCCAGCACTACTTTAGTAGTCTCACCTGTGCGGAGTGTTTCTGCCTTCTCCTGCAGGATTCGTTTTTTCGTTACGCTTTCAACGAGTCGAATAACAGTCCGTAAAGATGTACCTTTCCCAGAGCCAACGTTATAGACATGATGTTCATGGGGCTTATCGAAAGACTTGAGGATTGCCTCGATCACATCCCCAATGAAAATGTAGTCTCTCACAGTTCGACCGGCACCGACTATGCGCACAGGTTCCTTAAGAAGTGCTGCTCGTAACAGCACTGAAACGACCCCTTGCTGTCTTATCCACCCTCTCTGACAAGGTCCATATGGATTACCAATGCGATAGATAATGCTATCCAGTCCTTGAAGGCGCAGAAAACCCAAGTATTCTTCAAGCGTAACCTTCACGATTGAGTGAGGAGTCGCCGGCTGGAGTGGCGCATCTTCTGCGACTGGACATTTCGGTTGAGGACCGTATACAGTCCCCCCGGAGGAAGGAAATAGAACTCGACTAACGCCCGACCTCACGGCTGCATCAAATAATCTTATCGTGGGTAAGAGGTGGATGCGGAATTCTGCGATCGGATCTAGCAATGACGAGGAGGGCGTTGATGGAGCCGCAAAATGAAAAAGATACTTAACCCCTTCAAGAATAGAATTGTCAAGGTAGTCTGGGTCAAAGACATCGGCGGGGACCATTTCAATTCTATCGCGAATTTGCTCCAGATTCACGCTC
>CAZQDW010000026.1:0-9171 GCA_964592315.1 uncultured Candidatus Bathyarchaeia archaeon | reverse complement strand
GCATATTTGACGACGAGTGGAGCATTCTCAAACCATAGGGAGGGAACGATGAGCACATCGAACTTTCGGTAGATCTTAGCGATGTCCTCTGGCAAGAAGGTTCCCTCTAGCACTATTCGTTTGTCTCCACGCGCGGCCTTCAGCACTACTTCACCGTACCTTCGCTCCATCTTGTTCACTTTTGAAGGGAAGTCTCCGAACAAGTGTAGGGCAACGTCGTCGCCCTCTAAAAGCCGAAATGCATCAACGACGACTCTGACACCTTTGGAAGGAATAAAGAAGCCTATGAAGCCAAAATGTGTCTTCCCGTCTGGCAACCGTGGTTGCCACTCCATGAAGTATTCATCCTGAATTCCATCCGCGGAGTAGCGTATCTTCTCTAAGGGGATGCCCCACTTCAAGAATTCGCTGCGAAGGAATTGAGTCGGGGCCAAGAAGAGATCGACGATTTCAACAGTTCTTCTCGCCATGCAGCTTCGTTTGACGAGGTCCTGTAGGAACGTCGAACCTCGTGCGAGCCGTATTATACCGGTCAGTTCAGCGACGGTCAGCAGCGTTCTCAACAGCTTCGATTGCGTAGTTTCATCCACCAAGCATTGCGCGCAACTCGCTTCATTGACCGATCCACAGAGTCTTCCATCTGTAGTTATCCGCTTGTGGAGGGGGCATTGAAGCCAATAATCATGAAGAGTCCAGACCGTTGGAATGTTTATTGACGACGCGATCTCAGGAAGACCTAACGACAGATGCATGAGATGTTGGAAGTGTACAATGTCAGGCTGGTATCTCTCAAGAACCCTTCTGAAAGCCTCCTCAACCACTAGGTCCTTGTAGTTCTGCGTGTACGACACGTAGTGCCGTACGTTCTTGTGGATGACAAAGGTGGGTATCCCACGAAAGCTTCCTTCTTCCAACCTCCCAGGAGTTTTGCTCAAAGGCTCACTATAGAACAGTGCCACCTGTTCCTTCTTGGCTAGCTCGCGTGCTATCTCAGCCGTGTAGGTTTCTGTCCCTCCGTAGTAACTTGGAAAGAATTGATGCAAAACTTGGAGGACTTTCATCTACGACCGCCTAGGTACTGCCCCAACTGCTCTGCCATATGAATAATCGGACTATAAAGAATCCAGATTAGTCTTTTGCGGAAAGGAAGCCCCTCTTTCTGCATATACCTCCAATCCTCACGAACCAAATGACAAGTGTTCCAAAGAGCCCGAGTCACTGAGGGCACAGTTCTCCGACCTAGGTGGGCGATGTTAAACCATCCATCCAAGCGATTCCGCCTATAGGTCGGTAGAATTCGATACGGATGAGTATGGTACACGACGCTGAGAGGTTCAAAGACAACTTTGTACCCAGCTTCCAGGAGCGCACGTGCGATAAGGAAGTCCTCGCCAAAAGGTACGTCAGGGAATGGATGCTTCAAGAGGACAGCTCTTCGATAGGCAGCGCTGATGTCGTGAAACGAGCAAAATACGCGACGCTGATCTGGACTCATTCTCTCATATTCCATCCAATTTGAAATATGTGCTTCAACTCGTCGTTCGCTTCCCTGCAAATCGTTTTCCACCTCTCTCCTTTTCAAAGGGTTTGCATCAGGAGGAGGAAGGACACGACTACAGACAGCTGCCACGTAAGCGTCCTCGAAGTTGCGAAGAAGCTGATTAAGCCACAGCTGATCTCTCGGGATCGCATCCTGCACAAGATAGACCAGGAAAGGGCTTCGTGCTAGTTTACATGCCAACTGTCGTGTCCTCCCATGACCAAACTGCCTCCGAGAGATGGTATGAACTTCCGCTCCGCGAGAACGAAGAATTTCTGATGTTCCATCCGTTGAACCTGAATCGATCGCCAGAATACTCACCTGATGGGCTGTGCGTTGACTGTGAATTGCTGATAGAACCTCGGGTAGAGTCGACGCGCCATTATAGGTGAGTAACACGATTGTGACCGAAGGGGGAGCACAATAGCTGGACGCATTGTCATCTTTCGTTTCTAGCAACGTTACCTGCTGTACCCCCTTGGATAAGCAATTGATCGCAACAAGTCTCACGTTAGAGCCATTTTTTATATTTGCACACCAACACCTTATGAAAGCTTCTTAAGAGGACCGCTAGTGAAGAATCGAACAATTGTAGGCGCAACTAGTACCAAGACAGTTACCTATCCACTTTTAGCTCGCGCATAAAGTAGGAGTATCTCCGAAATGCTCAAAAGTGGCTCTAGCCGCTAGGTGCACATGTGGAGATCATGTCGATAGACTTGAATCTTCCTAGGGTTTCTGTCGTCATTGCTAACTTGGACGGGAAAGAGACTTTAGGTTCCTGCCTAGGTTCACTGAGGCATGTAGATTATCCCAAAGAGCTCTTTGAAGTGCTTCTTGTCGACAACGGATCGAAGGATGGGTCGCCTAGACTGGTAGAAAAGACCTTTCCTGAAGTTAAGATCATCGAGAATGAACGGAACGTAGGAGTCGCTGCAGCCAACAATATTGGGGTTCGAAATTCTAGCGGTGAATTCGTTGCGTTCTTGAACAATGACGCTAGGGTGAACAGGACTTGGCTGATTGAACTTATCAAACTCACAATACGCGATAGCACAGTGGCTTCCGTTGGCTCAAAGATCCTTTCATGGGATGGAAAGACAATCGATTATGGAGGTGCAGGCACTAATTTTCACGGGATTGCATTTCAGGAAGGCTACAAGGAACCAGATAGCGACAGGTTTAACCATGAAAGGCCTGTGTTGTTTGCAACCGCAGCATCTATGCTGGTTAACCGCAAAGTGTTCCTAGACATCGGCGGCTTCGACGAGGACTATTTCGCCTACTATGAAGATGTTGATCTTGGGTGGAGACTTTGGATTTTGGGGCACAAAGTCATATACTCCCCCACTTCAATCGCGTATCATTATCACTCTCGAACATCGCAACGAATAGGAATCGAAAAGCTAAGAGTGTTCCATATACGAAACCCACTTTATACGATCATCAAGAACTACAGCCAAGAGAGTTTAGAAAAAACTCTTGCAGCTGCGCTACTTCTTTCAATCAAACGAACTCTTCTTCTCGCGCAATTGGAGGAGTCGAAGTTTAGAATCGACCCGCATGACACATTTGGGTCTAGCAGAATACACTTGCGGAAGACATCGGACTCCGTGTCTTTGCCAAAGGTGGCAGGAAGTGATCTTATTGCATATAGTGATATACTGTCGAATCTTCCCAATCTACTGAAGAAGAGAGAATGGATTCAAAATCGAAGAAAACGTGATGACAGAGAGATTTTCAAGCTTTTCGTGAATCCGCACTGGGCCGCTGAGCCATCTGCAGAGTATCATTCCTTGCAGAGTCTCATCGAAGAGTGGTTAGGTGTAGCGCCGCTATTCGAGAATCAAGCCCAAGGCTTACAATGAGCTGCCCGCTGGTAACGGATCAAGTATTGCCCCGTCGCCGTTTCTCGACGCATGCTAACATCCATTATTAATAAGCTGATAGATGAGTAGCTGACGAGACTCGAATGAGATGGAGAATGAGTTTTATGAGTTCATAAAATTCGATACGAGTGTCCTTTACGATATTCCTTTTATCTTAGATTCTTTTAAGACCTAGAGTGACTGCTGGGCACACTCTAAGATCACGAAGACAAGATCCATCGCTGGAAGATAGGCGCCAATCCGTTGAAGCGTTCGCGGCGCAGTAAGAGCTGCAAGGACGTAGCGTTGCCGTCGCAGCGTTAACTGTTATCTTGTCTGTGGCAGCCCAGTCGATCAGCCTCTGATAATCACCGTTATGTGTTTCAGGTAGGTCCTCTGCAAACCTCCCATGAGATGGTAAATGTCTAGAAGCAGGCTAAAGGTCTGACACTGAGTCCTTTTTTGATGCAAGGGAATAATCCTCTCTAAGGAGGGTAAGGTTAGGGTTGTAAAAAGGGTCTCCTTTAATGAAGAATTCTCTCCAGCGATTCATCATGTAGGCTTCGTCCTCGGGTGGGTGACGTTTGCCTCTCGTTGCATATTCATGGTGGTATAGCATAGCGTACGGCGTATAGACGACCAGATACCCCTTTTCCCTCATACGTAGACAAAGATCTATATCTCCAAATGCAACCTTGAGATTCTCATCGAAACCGCCAACCTCGTCGAATACGCTCCGCCTGACCATAGCGCAGGCAGCCGTCACCGCACTGCAATTCCGGATAACTCTATGTAGGTTGAAGTAGTTAGGGCTATTCGATGGAAGATACCTAAATGCGTGACCAGCGGTACCAAAAATCCCTACGATCACTCCTGCATGCTGAATCCTCCCATGCCCATTGTTAGCGCTATCTCTTGGATAGAGAAGGCGTGCTCCAACCATGCCAACTTCAGGTCGTTGAGAGTGCTCAAGCATTGCTTCCAACCAGTGCTCCTCAACAACTTCAATATCGTTGTTAAGGAAAAGGATGTGCTCACCTTTCGTATATTTCGCGGCGAAGTTGTTGATCTTGGAGAAATTGAAGGACCCATTGAACTTCATAACTCTATGGGGTATAGACTCTAGATAACCGAGGGTGCTCGGGTCTGTGCTGTTATTATCGACGATGATAATTTCATAGTTCCTGTAAAAAGTCTTGGACTCAATGCTTTCGATGCAACGCTTCAACAGGTCAACTCTATCCTTCGTCGGTATGATGATGCTTACCAGAGGCAATCCTCGTATAGTATATCTTACTCGATAGTGGTCGCCGAAGCCGTCCAAGACCTCACCCTTCAACCCTCGTCTATTCAAAGCTTCCTGCAAAGCCTTCTTCGCAGACTCGCGAGCACAAGGCTTAGCCTCCATTGAGGTCACTGCAAAGCCCGGCACCATACGCCAACTATACAAAGGCTTAGGTACATGACCAATCCTATCCGTCAACTCTGTAACTCTCAATAATAGGTCATAATCTTGGCTGCCCTCAAAGCCAGGCCTAAAGCCCCCCACCTTCTTCATGAAGTCTCTCCTGATGACGGTGAAATGCGATATGTAATTCATGGATAACAAGAGGTCCGGAGACCAATCAGGCTTGAAGAAAGGCTCAACTCTCTGACCTTTTAGATCCTTCTTGTCTTCATCACTGTAGATCAAGTCTAAGGACGGATCCTGATTCAACAGCTTGACCACTTGAAAGAGGGCGTCCATTGTAAGCTCATCATCATGATCTAGAAATCCCTGAAAATCTCCGCTGGCCATGGTCAAAGCTTCGTTAGAAGCGCCCCAGATCCCACGTTTTTCTTCTAGATATCTGACACTAATCCTTCGATCCTTTGCGCCATATGACTCGAGAATCTTCTTGACACCTGCCCTCGTTGAGGCATCATCAACAATGCAAAGCTCCCAATAGGGATAAATTTGAATCAACACAGAATCTATGGCCGAGCGTAGCCACTTATGCTCCGTATTGTAGACCAGCATAACAACGCTAATCTTTGGTTTGTAACTGAACTGTGAAACTTCTCGCTGTATTTCAACAAGTTTCTCTTCAGTCAACTCATTGTCCTTCAGCCATACCTGATACTGCTCATCAAGGCTAAGCTCAAAGAATTGCTTACGTCGCCTAAAATAACGATCGAACTCCTTTCGAAGTAAACTTCGCGGGCCTTCGCCCAGAGCTATATCCAAAGCCGCAACGAGTTCATCAATAACCCTTCTCCTCCTAGTCCCAGATGGAAACCAACGATTGTTAAATCCTCTGTAGCGCTCTACAATCTTCCACGCCAGACTATCCTCCATTGCCTTAATTCTGACTTCAAGGCCTCTAATGTGACTGTCCTTAAGCTGAATCTCATCTTCTAAACCTTCAACTATGCTATGGATCAGATGAAAAAGCTCAAGTTTCTCTGGCGAGTGAGCTATCTGCTCCCTCGTCTTAATAGGCTCAGTCTTGGCCAAAAGTTCTGACAAGTCCTTCGAAATCTTGTCGATCAATAGAATTTTTCGATAGGAGGGCTCACGATTATCGCCTTGATAGAACGCTAAGTTGTAAAGCTGATTGACTCGGTAGTAGGTTTCTTCACTTGAAATTCGAAAGTTCAACATCTGCATCGAAAGCCAGTTACTCAAATACCCGTTCGAAAACGTCAAATAAACAAGCTTCTTTAAATCTAGGAAATCTCGCAGCTCACCTAGATTTGGCAATCCGTACGTCACGTGCTCTTTAAGATTTTGGTCCTCTCGTTTGAGTATATTAAGGATATAGTTATACAGAGTGCTATCCGCGCTTCTCACTTCTTTTGAGTCAAACGGAGCAGCTATGACTACGAAGCGTCTGCTCACTCTGAGAAGTTCGTCTAGAACTGGGATACGTTTTCCTTTAGGAAGATGTTCCAACACATCTACATTTGTGACGACTTCGAAAACTCCGCTCCTAAAGGGCAAGAATTGACAATCAGCTCTTATAAAATTTTTTTTCTTGCAAATCTTTAAGTCTATGATGAAGGTCTCGTCCGCAGGAAAAAAGTCTGAAACGACACCGGGATGACCCCCCACATCCAAGATAGTGGTCTTCCGATCCTCCTTCACGCTGTCAATAATCTCTTTCATGAGCATGTATCTTTGAAACATGTCAAAGGGAATCCTATAGCTCAAGTGGACGTCTCCCACAAATCGTAGTAAATACACGACAACTCGTTTTGTCTCACGTCGCATCCCACTTTACATTCATGTCTAAAGTTGCATGAACTTGATGTAATATCCCTTTTGAGAATCTGAAACTACATAAGGATATTCAGTTGCGTAACCAACAGTGGCGCTGGTCCCTGTCACCTTCCAACACCCTTAGAGTTCTGTCCAAAGCATAAAGCACATGACGATCTATTGAAGATTTATCTGGGCACTCAATATCATTATTGTCTGCCCACTAAGGTGGAACTCTTGAGGGTTTGCTTAATTAACCCAACTTATTGCAAACCTGGGTCCGGGGTGGTCTGGCCACCCCTCGGGTTGGGTTACATCGCCGCCGTGCTTGAGAAGGCGGGTCATGACGTGACTGTGATCGATACTGAGTGCTTGATGCATCGCAACCACTTTCAACGGAGTAACGTAAATGAAGCGGTCAGTAAGATAGTGCAGGGTTACAGTCCTCAACTTCTTGGAATTACTTCGATGACTCCTGACATTCCCGATGCCTATGACATTGCCCATTTTCTGAAGCCTGTCGTTCCTGAAGCCAAGATAATCATTGGGGGGACTCATACTTCCGCACTTCCTTTTGAAACTCTTAGCGGTTGCGGAAGCATTGACGCTGTAGTGGTTGGGGAGGGTGAAGAAACAATGTTGGAGCTTGCTTCAGGAAAGGAAGTGGCGAAGACAAAAGGTCTTGTTTTCAGAAGTGAGAACGGGATGTTTTTTACCGGAGAAAGAGCTCCCGTTACAAACTTAGATCGACTGCCATTTCCTGCTCGGCACCTTTTGGACATGGAAGTACGTCTTAGGGCAGGTCAGTATAGAATCTATGGTACTACTCTTAGAACCACGACTATCATCACCAGCAGAGGATGTTCCAAACATCCTAGATGCGCGTTTTGTTGCGGATCATTACCCTTCGGACAAAGACTCAGGTTTCACTCCCCTGAATACGTGATGAGCGAGATCGAAGAGCTAGTGGCGAAGTATAGAATAGAGGGTCTATATTTTGCAGACGATCAGTTCTTGGCCGACAAGCGAAGGGTCAAGAGAATTTGTGAGCTGATGATGAACAATAGAATGAGTGATAGAGTAAAATGGGCAGTTCAGGCAAGGCCAGACTCGGTTGATCGAGAAATCCTTAACATGATGAAAAGAGCTGGTTGCGTTCAGATTGAGTATGGATTTGAATCAGGCTCACAAAGAATGTTAGATATGATGGACAAGGGTACGACGGTTAAACAGAACTATCAGGCTGCACACGTTACCGAGGATGTTGGGATACGATATCAAGCGAACATAATATTCGGGATGCCGACCGAGACTAGGAAGGATATTGAAGAAACACTCAGATTTTTGGATGGAATAAACCCTTTCTATGTAAACATTAGCAGGTTGATTCCAATTCCTGGATCTACCATTTGGAAGAGCTTGGAAGATCAGGGGCTTCTAACTCATGATTGGACGACATATCACACCCTTAATTTTGAAAAAAACTTCACCAGAATGTCAAAGGAAGAGTTCGACATGCTATTCTTGCGAATCCAACGACACTTTTCTAAGGTTGCAGAGAGCAAAATCAAGAAGATGATGCAGACTAATGCCTTAAAATCTCAGATCATATCCAACGATTACACATTTGTAAGGAAACTGGTCCTAGTGCTCGAGTACTTGATATCTTGGACAGGCGCCTCTAGTATCCTCAGCAAGGTTCGCAATACCCCTAGAGCTACAGTGGATTGCCAATCAAAGGAACATCCATTGAACATTGGCTATGCTCAAAGAGAGTGTTAAGTATGCGTCGCAATTCAACATGTTCGGTGGGCTGATACCTACTAAGCCTTGGGTAAATTCTAGTCAATATATCTGCGTCGCTCCGGGCTCTGCTAGTTTGGATCCTTACTCGCCAAGCGTAGCTATTCCTGAAATTAGCCAAATTCCACAAAATTGCTCTCATAATCGCCACAGCCTTCCTAGGCTCGAAGACGCTGAAGCCAACAGTAATTATGAAGCTGAAGAGAAGACAGTTTCGGACAGCCCAACCAAGTGAAGAGCCGCAGTTCTTGAGGATCGCCCTCAAAAGATTCCGGTGACAGTAATAGAGCTTCTGAGCATCCACGGACTTACTCCCAGCTGAACCAGAGACATAATGGGCTACCTTGGCCTCAGGAGCGAAGCCAATCTGGTAACCTAAAAGCCTGAGCCTCCAAGAGAGATCCACATCCTCAACGTATAGGAAGAACCTCTCATCGAATTTCTCCGCCTCCGAGAAGATATCGCGTTTGATCAAGGCTGCGCCTCCGCAGAGGGCGAAGGGCTCAAAACCCTTGGAATCGTACTGCCCATCATCATGCTCCTCCCAGCCTATGCGCTGTTAAGGTCTTACTCTCCAGATGTCGCCGACTCCTTTCTCTTCTCGATCTTCTCCAGATGAACCTTTAGAATACTCCCCGGTTTCAACTCAAGCTCCTCATACTCAATCCTTGGAATCTGAATCCTGAAACCCTGCTGGATCCTCGCCAAGAAGCTCGAAC
>CAZQDW010000025.1:0-11751 GCA_964592315.1 uncultured Candidatus Bathyarchaeia archaeon | reverse complement strand
CTGCGACTCAAGGTGTCTGCCCTAGGTGCGGGACCAAAGTCTTCCGAATAGGTAAGTCCTGACCCCAGAAACATGGAAATAAGGGCCACTTTAGGTGGCCCTTATTTATATTAATGGACAACTAGCTGTCACCCAGCTGCACTGCACAGTTTGGACAAAGGTGCAATGATTGGAAGCTTTCAAAAACAAGGGGGGTCTATCTTGGAGGCATCAACTACCGCTAGCAACGAAGATAGGCTCCCCTAAGAACGACTGCCACAATTTGGGGAAGGATTCCTCCTTTATTCCTAGCTCGGGGCTACAATTCCTTGCTATGGCATGGACTTTGCAAATGTTAGATAAAAGTAGGATGGATGTTTTTGCCCACCCTATGAGAGACTCAATCACTGAGAAAGGGAGCAGTTCTAGGTTTGCTTTAGCAATTGCCTCCTAATGAGGTAGGCCAAACCACTTGCTCCAACTAGTGCTGCTATCAATGCATAGCGGTTTGGAAATACTGGCACAGATTTTTTTAGCGTAAGAATGATATCGGTAGCCACCTCATCCACGTGGTACTCAGTCTCCTCTCCCGTAGCTCTGTCACGCAACGTGATTTGATCGGAGAAACTGAGGACACCGTCGCCGTTATCTAGCCAGCCGCTTAGGTGGTAACGCCCGCACCAGTCCGGCCAGGCCTCATGCCAGTAGGTGCACACTGGGTCATTGAGGGCTGTGTACATCAGCAAATAGCCGTCCTCAAACTCGATGTACATGCTCTCAACTAGTTCGGGCTTCTTCGTGACTTTTATGGTGACTGTCACCTCGTCAACGTGGTACCATTTCTTCGGTCCGTCCGGTTTGAGTGTCAAGTCAATTTGATCGCAAGGGCTAAGGACACCGTCGCCGTTATCTTCCCAACTGCTGAGACGGTAGCGCCTACAATATTGCGGGTAAAGCTCATGCCACTGGGTGTCCAGTGGATTCCCCGAATTGATCAGTCCTTCTTCGTAGTGTAATCTCATGCTGCCGGGGCGAAGAACAGGGGGAGGAGGGACCCGGGGAGGTGAGACAGGTTTAGGAATAAACCAGTCTTCCACTTCGCCAAATCCGGCTGCTCCTTCACTTTGGCTTTTCAGACTTGCATCTGTCCAAGGTTGTGGGTTTGCTCCAGCATCCTCTGCGTAGTCCAGCCTAATTCGCATCCAGGTCTCAGGTTTTGCTCCTGTCGGAACTGCAACGTTATAAACAGGTTTTGCAGGACTTGCAAATTTTTGCGTGCGAGTCGGACTGCCTGTACCGATCACCTTTTCCCCTGTATCTTTCCAATCACCATCTCCATTCCAGTCAATCCAACCATTTAGATACATTACCTTGTTTGGATCATTAATATCGTAACGACCAAGTGCGCCTGAGGTCCTTATGTCAACTGTTACCGCTAGAACGCTTCCTGGCACCAGAGCACCAACGATTGTTACGCCATCGTCAAATTTGTCCATATTAATTTGCTTGGAATCAATCTCGCCGTCAACACCGTCGCCGAGCCACTCGAAAGTAAAGTTAAAATGTCTAGCAGCAGTGCTTAACATCCACGTTTTCAGGAGTGAGGGATATTTAGGGTCTGGAGCATCACCAAAATCGGGTGCTGGTATTGAATAGAGATCTCGAACTCCATGCTCAGAATCAGGATCCAGCTTACTAAACCAAGGCCCTTCAGTGTCATAGATGTTGTCATCACCCGTGTGCTTCTCGTTGGCAAGAAATGGCACTAACGCCGTGCATATATCCCCGTCGCCAGTCTCTACAGTGGTACCAGGCCTCACTGCAAGTGGACCGATGTACCTTAATCTCACATCACCCGCAGAGACATGTGAATCACCGTCAAGGTCTAGGTAGATATTTTCACCAACGTCGTAGATGCCGTTAGCGGGCAGCCATTCCGTATGACGTTCGTTGACTGCGAATGGAAGTAGGGAGTTGTTTATATCAGTGTCGGCTGCGTTTACAGTTGTACCTGCGGGGTACCCGTTCGCACTAGTCAACCTCACATCGCCAACAGAAACATTACCACTATTGCCAACGTCCCGGTAGATGGATTCAAATTGACCTGCAGGACGTCCTTTGTAATACATTACGTCGTCCTTATCAGCCTGGTCACATAATCCAACAACGTGACCGCCCTCATGAAGTGCATAGCTAAAGAAGTGTAGTTCGCCCGCGCTAATAAGGTATGGCTCAACACCGTAGTACCAACTCCACCTGGTGGGAGAACTATTGAAGAAGAGTCGGAGAGGCCAATTCCTGTTTGATAGCCCCGCTGGCGTCTCGTCCAGAGGCTGCCAATAGATGAGAATTTCTGCATTGGCTCGAACCTGGGTCTCCTCAAAGGCGATCCCTGTCACAAGATTTGGCCTGTCTTCGTCAATATTACCCCACATGTTAAAGGCGTCTCTTATCCTTGCTTTCGCATCATCGGGCCAATTGACGGAAACACCGTTGGTATCGACCTCACTGAAATAGTAGTCAGGGATAGCATCGGACACGCCAGGAGTATCTTTGTCGTTCACATCTGTCCACTCCTCGATGAAGCCATGCCCGTATATAAATGGATCGAGTTCCGACCAATCGCCTCCGAGAGGCCTTGCTGGTCTCGGTACTTCGTTATCCCAGCATGAATAGGCTTCATACTCGCGGTTGAGCGTGGGAGGCCAGTGTCCGCCGAATGGGGTTCCAGGCTGTGCCAAACCACCAAATGATTGGTTGCAGTGGTGCTGATGAGCCGTTGTTTGAGCATTATTCGGAGGAACTGGAGCCGTGGACCAGGTTACCGATTTAGTGGTGTGGTCATGGAGCGTTTTACTTTCAATGGCATAAACATGTGTAATCCCATAGGGTAGAAAGCAAGCCAGAATAACGGAAATCAGTATCGCAGCCGTGATGCCAAATATAAATCTGGATTTTAAATTCTTCCGACCAATCAGATTCATGCTGAATATCCAAGCTCCTGCGCTACCATCACTCTTTGCAGACACCGCGATCGTCGACGAAGCATAGTCTACGATATGATGTACGCCGAACTATCGCCTTGGGTCACAGCAAGTCATGGACCGTATGTTGTCACCGCCTCCCCCACGCACATAGAGCCACGCTAGTGCGGACAACTGCACCAGTCAAGGCCCACAAGGGTAATGCAAACAACACCCGTGGTATCGATTTACTAGCGGATCAAATCCTCCCTGTCACCACTCTGGTATGGTAGCAAGAACGCTACGCATCTACGAATCGCCGTGATGAGCCACGTCCACGGGGATTATACCACCTTCCCTTATGGCGTGTCAAGCCTCAACACAGAAGCTCTGAGCAATTTACAGTCCGATAGTTGCCTTAGCGCACTTTGCCGGGTTGCCATTTCTCACTTTATCATAGGGGACACACTTTGCTCCGTTAGCCTAGGCAACGGAATATTGCACCAAACGCTACATTGTTACCGCTAAGGCAAAAAAGCCGTAAGTCATGGCCTAGGCAAGCGATGACCATATCCTTGGCGTGTTAAGGAAAGTCGTTTGCAGCCGCACCAGTTTGAGAATTTAACGTCGAGAGGGCTCACCAGAGGTACATCCGCCTTGCTTTTCTCTAAGACCCCTGATGGTTTCCCCTCCTCCAATAAAGTCCTGACCTCTACTAGGTTTTTCGCCGACTTTTCATCTCGACTTTTATCTTTCGACTTTCTTGACTTTGTCACACGACTTTTGCACGACTCTGTTGCAGTGACTTTCGCGACTTTGCCGCATGACTTCTGGAAAAGCGGTCGGAGAAAGTCGAAAGAGAATCGAGTCAAAAAGAGTTGCCGAAGTTGCGATTTTCCTGTAGTGGCTGCTGGATGTAGCTCACTCTATTGGAGAATTGCACCTCCACCTGGTTGAATTGCACATCATGGCTATTCGTTGCCTTAGGTCACAAAATGGACGTTTGTTGCCTTTTAGCTGTAATTGCATCATTCTGCTCATGTGTTGTTAACAGGCTTACTTGTGTGCCTTTCAGGCCACAAATCCCAGGCTATCATCTGCTAAGCTTGGAGATCATGTCTTCAAGCTGGAGCAACAGGGTCATATCACCCTCTATCTTGAGCTTGCCGCTTGTCCAGGCATGCAGGCGATCAATCTCTCCCCTTTGAATAGCTGCCCAGTCCTCAGCTGATACGGTGAGTGTCGCGTTAGGATTCTCCACTGTTCCCTCGTGACGAGTTCCCTTACCCCTTTCAGACACCAAGTACCAGTCGCAGCCGCCGGGCCCAGTGAGGTGGAACTGGACTGCCACCGTCACCTCCTCGATCCTTGTTGTCTCCCTGCTTGGTGCGCCTGGAGCGGGTAAATCCAACAGACTGGCCAGCCTCTGGGTGCAGGGGTTGTTGAGCTCGACATCCTCACCAGGGAGGGCAACACCGAGTTTCTTGAAGTTCTTGAATACCTTGAGTATGACCATCCCGGCTCTCAAGGCAGCCAGGACCTCGTTATAGAAGAGGTTCTTCACCTTCCACCCGGTCAGTTCTTCGTAGTGCTGCACCGTCTCCTCCCTTTCAGGAGAGCCCTCCAGGCGGGGGATGCCATAGCCTTCACTATGCTGCCAATCAAGGAAGAGGAAGAAACCCAGGTCAGATTCGGGGTCCCCCAGGTAGGCCATCTCCCAGTCTAGTACCCCTAATACCTCGCCGTCCGGGCTGTAGATCGTGTTAGGCATTCGGCAATCGCCCCAGCATAAGGTCACATGTTTGGGAGCATACCGGTTCTCCTTGAGCCAGTCCAGGGCTGCATTCAGGATAGGTTGAGGTTCCTGCGGATCCTCCTTGACCCAGTTGAGATATCTCTCCCAGTATTCCAGTTGCTGGTCAAGAGGATCGGTGCCGCCTTTAGGAACGCCAACGAATGAAAATCCCAAGCGCTTCCAGTCCAGTTTGTGAACCTTGGCTGCAGCCTCCAAAGACCCCCACCACATCTTTGCCCGTTGCTGCGGAGTGGCGTCGTAGTAAACCCCAAAGGAATGGTAAGGGGGGTACTCCGGGGGGATAACTCCGTCGATTTTGCCCATGATGTAGAAGGTAGTGCCGAGTATCTTCTTATTCTCCTCCAGCCAGTAAACCTTGGGTACAGGGACGTTTGTTCCTCGCAGGCGCTCCATAATGCGGAACTGCTTCCCCAGGTCGTATTCGGGAAAGACCGGGTAAGATCGGGGCGCACAGCGGAGCACCATTCCCTCTGACCTTTGTTGTCCCGCTTCCTGCCAGCTCAGGTCAAAGAGGAAAGTCTCATTGGAGAGCCCCGCCCCTGACCTTTCCATACCCGATATAGATAAGTTCTGGGCCTGGGGCATCTTTTTTCGCAACCAAGCTATAAGCTTTGATTGCATATCAGATAGGTCCATCTGTCGTGAAAGCATTTCCTACCTCCTTCTAGTAGCCTTGGTAGCCGTACTTAGGATATTTGCCGACCGTTATCAGTTCGGTGGTCCCGTAGCCAACTTCGTTGCCACAGCGGAACTCAGACCCGTAGTCAACGTACCCCCAGATTTCGCGCACCACATCAGGGTCGGTGAGGTCCAGCTTTTCCCCGTCTATCCAGTAAGGGCCCATCCAAAGACCGTGGACAAACCCCCTATAAGGTCCGCCATACCCACCAGGCTTCTGGTAGCAGATAGTGAGCGGGTGTATCGAAACCTTCCTCCTAGAACCGTCGATAGCCTGGAGTACCACGTGCCCACCCTTCAACTGCCGCAGTTCGGGGAGGTCCTTATTAAACTCGAAATTGTGCTCCACGCTCACCAACCTGAGTTCCTCTTTCTCACTTCCATAGGGATAGAACACACTACCACTGAAATGCCAGGTCTGGACCATACCAAGCTTGTCGTCCCAGATTTCCCTTATATGGAAGCTGGCACCCCATCTTTCGAACTGCATCAGAGCGAAGCAGAATAGTAGTCCATCGTATATTTCAAGGGGCTGGACACCAGTCTCTACAAAGTCTGCACCAGCTATCCTGATGCCCCAGGAGCGATCCCTCTCTCCCACCCATGTCTGCTTGTTGATCTTATAGGTCTTCCCCTCAGCCTTTATCCAGCCGCTGGGCCTTCCGCTCTGCACAAACCGCTTGATGTCCTCTTTTACCCTGCCTCGGCTGAGCTGGAACTGGCCCGGCTCCTCTTCATGTGGAGGACTAACCCCATCATTCTCCACATCAAAGCTGAGACCGTATTGGTTCTCGTCTAGGGTAAACCGTACTTTCTTTAGTGGCTCAGTCACCTCGTAGGAGAATGGTCCTACCTTAAACACGTCGATATCGGGACGGAGCTCACGGGAGGCCCTGACATTATATTGTGTTTTTCCGTCGAGAGTGAAGCAGGCAAAGGCATCCATGATATTGCGGTTGGGGTAGTATCCGAAACCAGTGGCGAGGTGGACTTTGCCCGCCATGTCGTGGGCCATAAGCCAGCACCTCTCTGTCCACTCCCTAGCACTGGTTGCCGGACGATCAAAGGTAGACACTATTTGGTGACAAAACATCTCATCGTATCTGGTAAGCATAGCTCAGCCTCCTTTCCCCTTTTCTCTTCAAGGTATTTTGCTGAAGAAAGTCCTTGTGTCCTTTCCCAGCCTCTTTGATTATCTGCTGCTATCCTTCGATTTGAGTCTGCAGCCACCCACCAACTTTACGAAGGAGTCAAGCCTTATGCTTTGCTTCGAGACTGGCGTAGGGGAGCCAGGAGCCCCCTGTGCTCCAGGTCTTGGGCCACATCCACCAGATCCAGCCTCCCTAGGCTTGCCCTGGTTTGAAGGCCGGTGGCCACGTCCCATTGCCTCAGACGGTAGTATTCGTCTTTCATCTTCTCGAATTTGTCTCTATCAACTACCGCACCCTTCCGGGATATGGCCTTCCCATCTTTCCCCGGTACCAGACATTCAGGATTCGCCTGATCGTAGGCTAAGGGCAAGGTGTAAAAGCGATCCGGTAGGATATCGAACTCTCTGCCGCGGTGGCCTTCCCTGACCAGTATTGCCCTTTGCAGGTTAAAGACTCTTTCGCCTATCTTGTAAAGTCCCTCTTCCTCTATCTCCTTATCGAGAACAGCAGAGAGGATCTTGCTTTCCAGGGCAGGGTCTCCAACATGACCCTCGCAGCGTTCGCAGTCTGTGATAGGCCATAGAAAGTTACAGAGAATGAGGCACTCATTGGCATATTGTCGGTCCTGAATCCTCTTTGTTGCCAGGGCCTTTCCCTCATAGGTAGAGAAATCAGCCGCCGTCTCACTTCCCCAGAATCTCTTGGCTACGTCACGAACTACCTCGCTGGACACGTTAGTAAGACCCATAGTCCCGGCTGCCCATTTAGCTAGAAGTAAACCTGTTTCATGGAGCTGCTGTATAGGTATTCTTGGCTCCATGGCATACAAAAGCGCGTTGGTAATATAGAGTCTCGGTCCATATGGGTGATAGCCCGGTTCGGCAAGGTATCCAGCGATCTCAATTTGCTCTTTAGCACCAGGGCCCACCACATCTGCTGCTCTTTCTGTTCCTTGTGCCAAAATGTCCCCGAAACTGTCACGGAGAGAGACCTTTCTCACCAGATCCTCTATGAACTCCAGGCTTCCTAATCTTGACAACGGAATACCTGTGCTTTCATCGGTCAGGATGCCAGCTTCATAACATCCGTGGAGCCAGCTAATCATCAGGTCAATGGCCACAGCATCAAGCCCATAGTTATCACAGAGCTTGGTAGCATAAAAAGGGACATCGTTCCAGTACCCATAGTATCTTTCCGCCCAGGGTTGATAAAAGAAGGCTGAATGACATATGAACTTCCCTTTCCTGCCATCTGGTGACTCGTAGATTCTTCTGGCGCACCTGCCAAGGCAGCCGTAGCAAGGTTCCTTCTTCATTTCAGGCCCTGGCACTATTTTCGGTTCTAGCATAGGATTTCTTGACCACCGGCTAAGATACTCCCAGCCATCAAAGGGGAAGCTTCTTCCCAACCCACGGTAGTGTCCGATTAGCTCTCGCAATCTCTGCGGCTGAGCGACTTTTACACCCTTCCCGGCGCCTTTTACCACAATAGCCTTCAGCTTCTTGGCACCCATAACAGCCCCCAAGCCCCCTGAGCCGCTGGCATCATTGTCGGCAAGGAGACTAGCCATGACAGCCATATTCTCACCGGCCGGACCAATGGCTACCACCCTGGTGGAGCCTCCCAACTCGCCCTTCAGGAGCTCCCTGGTCTCAATAGAGCCTTTGCCCCAGAGAGCGGAGGCATCCTTTAACTCAGCAGTTTCATCATGAAGGAAAAGGTAGGCTGGCTTTTCCGATTTGCCTTGAACCACGATGGCATCGTAGCCAGCAAACTTCAGCTCAGCCCCCCATCTCCCTCCCAAATTGCAGTAGGAGAACTGTTCCGGCATGATGGGAGATTTCCCGCAAACCTCCCACCGCGAGCCAGCAATTGCGGGTAGACCACACAGGGGACCGTTAGCGAATATCAGCCTGTTCTCCGCATCGAAGGCACCGACCTCAGGCAAGACCTCATCCCAATAGACCTTGCTAGCGATGCCTCTTCCCCCGAGGAACCTGTCAGCATAGTCCAGGGTGGAAACCTTGGCTATGTTTCCTGAAGATAAATCTACTCGCAGGATTTTCCCGGCATATCCATAGGTTGGCATTTCCCCTCCCAGAGAGCACTGGGCCCATCTATAGTCCCAAAGGCCTTAAGTGCCTGGAATCCCTCGGTTTTTAGCCCAGCCCTCGTCATAAGGAGTGATGTAATTCCACTTGGTCCTTATGGAGGCGAATTTCCACTCCCCCTTTTCTCTTACGTATTCCTCCTCATACATCCCTGCCATCCACTGAGCCTTGCCTGTGGTCACATCCGTGGTAGGCGCTTCGTAATACCATTTGCCTGTTGCCCTGTCGCCCTTCACTTCGATGATGGGATCGTGGACCATGTGCATGGAAAAGGTTATTGCCGATGGGACAACTGTGCCAAAGAAGATTTCCAGCCCATCCCTGCCCTCAAACTGGGACTCGGGGCCAAGGCCAAAGTCCACCCGGGCATTTTGGCTGAAATAGGAAATCAACTCGTCACGGTTTCGTTTGTTATCCAACCCGGCATCGCACAGATAGCAGTAAGTGGCCTTCAGCTTCTTGATTGCCTCAATGTCCTCTAGGACCTTGATCCTGGCTTCCAGTTCCTTTAGAGTCATAGTCAACCCTCCTTTCCAGCAGAGCTATCTTCTTCATTGTCAACCTCCAATCGTTAAAGTAGTAAGGGTCTTAGATTTACTGGGGTGGGATTCTTCTTGGTAGGTCGCTTTTGATAATAGCTGAAAATAGCAGCAGTTGTCAATACTTTGACGACTAGCCTTGCGCCCACCAAAGCACTCTCTCACAGCCACTCCCAGCAAGCCAGAGGGCACTCGCAGCAAAAGGGATTTTGGGCAAAGGGTGCTAACGACCGAAAATCGCCCTGGAGGGGGCAGAGACAAGCCCACGTATTCACTCAATGGGGGCATGCGAACAATATGACGGAGTGTGCAATTTTCTGTTGCCTGGATTAACCAAGCAAAGTGCGCTAAGTCTCAGACTTTGCTTCCTCCAAAGTTGCCGCTTTAAGCCCTCCCAGAGGTTGACAAGTAGCAATCAACTGGACTAGAATGACAATTGACTCTCCCGTAGGAAACATATCACCCAGGGCATTCCCCTACCCAACGCCTAAGCAGCGTCAACAGGAGAAGTGCTCACTAGAGGGGGTGAAGCGGTGAGTGGGAAACTGTTGTTCTATTTCTGATCCTCGTTCTTGCTTTCGTGTCTGTCTGATACCTGTGGGTCGTGGGTGCCAATCGAACTATTTCTTCAAGGCAAGGAAAGTAGGAGAGCCGTGGGTAATCATTGATGAGGCGCCCAGCCAGGCGGATTTGGAGACAGCAAAAGAGATGGTCAATATGAACTCAATCTAAAATCGAATCAAGAGGATGCAAATGGCTCCCTATGTATGCTTTTACTGTGACCATGAAACCACCTCCGAGTCTGACCTAGCCGACCACATTGGCAGTTGTTCTAAAGCTCTTTGTTTAGATTGCGGTAGGGCTGCGAGCCTCCTTGGAAAGGCACAAGTTACAATAGTGCGAGTATCCCGTGGATACAGTGATATCAGCCTGGGGGCTATGATGCATCACAACTGTGGCACAGGGAGCGTTCTCTACAAACTAGTCAATGATTGGCGACTAAAGTAAAAGGTTCAGGCCCCGCTCAGTCATTATGAGACCCGAAAGATGAGTGGGAGGCAAAACCCAGCCAGGCAGATTTGGAGGAGCGGGGAAAATAAGAGAAAGAGGCAGCCATGTTATTTGTAACTCTTCTATCACCCCAAAAATGCACCTCCTGAGTAATCAAGGGAGGACCCATGCAGAAGTTTGAGTACAAAGTTGTTACATTGAAAGGAATACCAGAGGAGGATAGGAGCACATTGGATGAGGCCGGAGAGCAAGGGTGGGAACTAGTAGCAGTGGAACGAGCTACTCCTTCAGGTGCCCGAATAATAGAATACTGGGGCTACCTCAAGAAGGCCAAAGGTAGTGACTAGCACCATTCTAGTAGGAATTGGTATAAAGTATCGCTTCATTATTCCCACATCTTGATGAGGATTATAAGGTGGCAGAGAAATGGAGAAAAGGGAGGAGACAATGCAAGGTAGCACTGTCTATGTCGGAAATTTTGGTTATTCCGTGACTGAGGAGCAGCTGAGAGAATTGTTTTCCAGCTATGGTGAAGTTAAGGGCGTCAGAATAATTCCAGGTAGAGATTTTGGTTTTGTTGATATGTCTAGCCCGTCGGAAGCTGAAGTGGCAAGAACAGCATTGAATGGTTCCGATTTTCAAGGGCATGTATTGAAAGTTGACGAGGCTCGCCCGCCCAGGAGTGAACGCAGAGCCCGCTATCGAAGATATTAGGATAGCTGAGAGATAACCCAACCGTGAAGCCCAGCTAGGCGGATTTGGAGAGGAATAGAGATGGTTACAATAATACTAGTGCTGTTCAGCTATTTGCTGGGGTCTATCCCATCTGCCTACATTGCAGGGCGGGTGCTTAGAGGGATAGACATTAGAAATGTTGGGGATGGAAATGTTGGGGCAGCTAATGCCTATCGGGAAATAGGGTCTAAGGCTGGTACGGCTGTTCTTGTAGCTGATGTGGGTAAAGGTGCACTAGCTGTTAGTATCACGAGTATCTTTGCTTCGCAGCCTGTAGTCCTCCTCGCCGGTCTTGGTGCAGTAGCAGGTCACAACTGGCCTCTATACATTCGTTTCAGAGGCGGCAGGGGTGAGTCGACCGCAATAGGTGTGCTATTTGTCTTGCTGCCCCAAGCAATGCTCATACTGTTGGCAGTAAGCGCAGTGCCCTTTTTTGTTACTCGCAATACGATGCTGGTTGGTGCCATCTTGTTTTCACCCTTGTGGTTAGTAGCCTTGCTTATGGGAGCATCGGCGGCTCTTGTTGGCTATAGCGTTGGGCTTCCGTGCCTGGTGGGCTTGACACACTTCGTGACCACAAGGCATCTGCCACACGAGACAAGACGGGCAGCCATATACATGCAGTAAGATACGGAGTGTTTTCGACATAGAGAATCCGACAGAAGGTGACAAAAGCTCACAGAATTACATGCGTGGTAATTTTAATTAAGCCCAGCCAGGCGGATTTGGAGAGCAGTCTCCAGACACGTTGACAGGTTGGGCCAGCGG
>CAZQDW010000024.1:0-12132 GCA_964592315.1 uncultured Candidatus Bathyarchaeia archaeon | reverse complement strand
CTTTCAGAGTGAACGCCGGCTCCATAGCGTTGTATGCTCTTGCCCCAAGTGGTAAGACAAGGTATCTATCCGAACTCAAGGCCGGAGACGAAGTCCTCATAGTAGACCGTTCCGGCAGAAGCCGAGTAACGAACATCTGCCGAGTCAAGATCGAATGGAGACCCCTAATTCTCATCGAGGCGGAATATGAAGATGAAAGGGTCAAAACAATACTCCAGAACGCCGAAACAATTAGGGTTGTAACTCAGAATGCAACAAAATCTGTCGCTGATCTCGCCAAAGGCGACAAGCTCTTGGTTCACATGGAAAAAGGCGGCAGACACTTTGGAACCCTTGTAAAGGAAGAGAAAGTGATCGAAAGGTGAATATTCGGGTCTGCGTACCTGTTGCGGCAAAAAGTTCATCTGAACTGCCATCAATGATTGAAAAGGCCGAAAGTGAAGGTGCAGACCTGATCGAAGTTCGTCTAGACTACTTGAAAAGCATAGGGGGTTTGGAGGAAATCGTTGGATGCGCATCCGTCCCGCTGATCGCTACCAATAGACAGTATGAGCAAGGAGGCCATCGTATGCAAGATGAAGAGGATAGAATCCACAACCTAGTAGAAGCTGCAGAAAGAGGATTTCAGTACGCTGACATAGAGCTCAGAACAAGAAATCTCACGGATGTAATCTCTAGGTTGAGGAATCTAGATGTGAAGCCGATCGTTTCCTTCCACGAGCTCACATGTACTCCCAACCGGCCCGAGATGAAGAGAATAGTGGAAGGTGAGATGAAGGCGGGCGCCGAGATATGTAAGGTTGTGACTACAGCTAACTGCATAGAAGACAACGTATCTTGCTTACTGCTCTTATCCGAAATGCGCAGAGTTGCGAAGATTGTCTGCTTCGCTATGGGCGAGAGAGGACTCATATCTAGGGCGCTCTCACCTCTCTTTGGTGGATACTTTACCTATGCCTCAATAGGGAAAGGCGTGGAGACAGCTCCTGGACAGATCGCGATATCAGAACTGAAGCAGCTTTATAAAACTCTGGGTGTTGATGTTTGAAGATCTCTGGAAAAACTAGGGTTTGCGCCGTCATAGGCGACCCTATTGAGCATTCACTGAGCCCGTGTATTCATAATGCGGCCTTTCAACACCTAGGCTTAGATTATGCTTACTTATGTTTCGCCGTGAAGGAACATGACCTGAGAGATGCAGTCTTAGGAATGAAAAGTCTAGGAATTTATGGGATGAACGTGACTATGCCCCACAAGGTTCGTATCATCCAATATCTAGACCGCTTGGATGAAACCGCTAAGAAGGTTGGGGCTGTGAACACAGTCCTGAACAGTACGGAGATGATCGGTTACAATACAGATGGCTTAGGCGCCTTGAATGCCTTGAAAGCTCACGGAGCAGACCTCAACGACAAGAAGGTTGTAATTCTAGGATCCGGAGGCGCCTCAAGGTCGATCTCGTTCGCCATAGCTGAGGAGGCACTAGATCTAGTAATACTTAACAGAACGCCTGAGAAAGCAGAGGTACTGGCAAACAAAATTTTGGCTACAACTGGCAAGAAAGTACGATGGGGAAAACTTTGCGATGACCTTCTAGCCGAGGATCTTAAGGGCGCGAACATACTCATTAATGCCACTTCCGTGGGTATGCACCCGGACGATTCTGAAACACCAGTAGATAGAAGCCTCCTGCGACAAGACCTGATAGTCTTCGATCTTATCTATAGCCCCATCGAGACGAGACTGCTGAGAGAAGCAAAATCTGTCGGGGCGAAAACTATAGACGGGTTAACGATGCTAGTTTATCAAGGCGCAGCCTCGTTTGAGATATGGACAGGGATAAGGGCTCCGGTCAGCATAATGATGAAAGCCGTAAGAGATGAGTTGAAAAGCAGAAAAATTTGAAGAAGGAGGAAACTCCTTGACCTTTTCAGGGAAAGCTGTCGCATACGGGGCTATAACCGTAATCAATGCCATATCTTGTGGCTTCGGAGCCGCTTTAGGCATAGGCCTTAAAACCGAAGCCTCAGTCAAGCTCACTGATAGGCCAGGCAGAATCGAGGGCAGAATACTCTCTGATCCCGAGGAGAACCCCATCTTGATTGAGAAGGTTGTGAGCCGAGTCCTAAATCGGTTCAATGAACAAGATGAGCACGGAGCCTACGTAGAAACTCGATCCGATATTCCGATAGCTCGAGGGTTGAAAAGCAGCAGCGCGGCAGCTAATGCAATAGCGTTGGCTACGTTCTCAGCCTTAGGCAACGAAGTTGACGACTCAACAGTGGTGAATCTGGGGGTTGACGCCGCCATAGATGCCAAAGTTACAATAACTGGCGCCTTTGATGACGCCTGTGCCTCTTACTTCGGCGGCCTAGTGGTAACTGACAATTGCCAGAGGAAAATACTGAAACGATTCAACGTGGAAGAATACTCCGTCCTGATCCATGTACCTCCAAAGAAAGCCTATACAGCGACTTCAAATGTTGAGAGGATGAAGCTGATAGCGAGAGAGGTGAAAACGGCGCACAACTCGGCGATTTCCGGTGAGTACTGGCAGGCGATGACCATAAACGGAATTCTCTACTCATCGGTTTTGGGCCATGATCCCTCAATCACATTGGACGCGTTATCCGCTGGAGCAATTGCTGCTGGATTGTCCGGTAAGGGGCCCGCTGTAGCTGCCGTTGTTTCAAAGGACCATCTTGAAAAAGTTAAGCGGATTTGGGAACGCTATGAAGGCGAGATAATAGTGACGAAAGTGAACCATGAAAAAGCCCATACCTTGAAGTGAGCGATTTGACCGATCTCATAGTAAAGGGAACCGAGACGTTGAGTGGTTTTGTCCAGGCGCCGCCTTCCAAGGCTCATACTCACAGATCCTTAGTAGCTGCGTCTCTATCGGAGGGCCGATCCATAATAAAAAACCCGCTGATATGTGATGATACTGTAGCGACGATCAATTCTTGTCGTATGCTAGGCGCCAAAGTCAGTCACGATAAGGACGCCTTTATAGTGGACGGAGTGTCGAAGCCGGAGACCCCGGAAAACATAATTGACTGTGGAGAATCTGGCTCGACGATCCGTTTTCTGACGCCGGTCTGCGCTTTGGCTGAAGGAATCTCAGTCTTAACAGGGAGTGAAAGCCTCCGCAAGAGACCTATGAAGCCCCTCTTAGAAGCCTTGAAGCAGCTGGGCGTCAATTGTTATTCCGCTAGATCTGACGGTTTTCCACCGATAATCGTCTTCGGAGGCGGAATAAAGGGCGGTGAGGTAACGATCAGAGGAGACGTAAGCTCCCAGTACATCTCAGGTCTGTTGTTTGCTACACCAATGGCCGAAGATAAGACCGAGATTGACGTGACCACTAAGTTGGAGTCCAAGCCATACATCGCGATGACCCTTGATGTTCTCCGTAGGCACGGGGTTAGAGTGGATTTCGAATTCGATTATAGGCGATTCAGTGTTCCGCCAGATCAGAGATATGCGCCGTTTGACCACACCATTGAAGGTGATTATTCTTCGGCGGCTTTTCTCATGGCGGCTGCTGCCATAACCAACTCAAGGATTAGAATCAGCGGTCTTAAGAGAGAGACGCTTCAAGGCGACAAGGCCATAGTTAGCATTCTCAAAGATATGGGTGCCTTGGTTGATGTGGGAGACGACTATGTTGACGTAAGAGGCGCCGAACATGGTCTCAAGGGGATAAATCTCGATCTCAGCGATAACCCCGATCTGGTGCCTGTATGTGTTGCACTATCGTCTTCCGCCCAGGGAAGAACCAGCATCAGCGGTGTTAAGAGGTTACGTTTCAAGGAGTCCGATAGGATACTATCCTTATCGAGTGAGCTGAGGAAGATGGGCATCAGGGTTATAGCCCTAGACGACCAACTCATAGTCGAGGGAGGAAAACCCCGCGGAGCCGAACTGAGCTCGCATAGGGATCACAGAATCGCTATGGTTTGTGTGGTTGCAGCCCTGCGGACTGAGGGAACAAGTCTGGTTCACGGGATTGAGTGCATAACTAAGTCGTATCCGAAATTTGTCGAGGATCTACGTATGTTGGGAGGAGATGTCATTGAACGGTAACTCAATTGGAAAGGCTCTTGTCTTGACATGTTTCGGTGAGAGCCACGGCGAATGCGTTGGAGCCGTGATAGATGGCTGTCCAGCAGGTCTGCCAATGTGTGAAGAAGAGATACAATCCGTATTGGAGAAGAGGCGGCCAGGTTTTGCTGATGTTAGTACGCCTAGGAAAGAAGCAGACGTCGTCCAGATCCTCTCAGGCGTACATAATGGTTTTACAACGGGCGCACCGATCTGCATGATGGTCAGAAACAAGGACGTAGACTCGACGCCATACGAGTTGATAAGGGATAAGCCACGCCCTGGACATGCGGATTACGCCGCGTATGTCAGATACGGGGGATTCAACGATCTCCGGGGTGGGGGAAGATTTTCAGGTCGGACAACAGTCGCCCACGTGATGGCTGGAGGAATTGCCAAGAAACTTCTGGGAACAATCGATGTCGAAGTCCTTGCTCACACAATCCAGATCGGAAAAGTCAAGCTTTCAAAGGAGGTTTCCTTGGACGATATACGTCGGCACGTCTACGAGAATACGGTTCGCTGCGCCGATCCAGAAGCGGCATCAGCTATGAGAAAAGAGATTTTGCAGGCATCAATTGCTGGAGACAGCGTCGGCGGCATAGTTGAGGCTTTAGCCCTCAATGTTCCAGCTGGATTAGGCGACCCGATATTTGACTCCTTGGATTCAGACATCGCAAGGATGTTGTTCAACATCCCAGCAGTGAAAGGCGTCGAGGTTGGAGCTGGATTCAGATCGGCTTCAATGAGGGGTTCAGAGAATAACGACCCATACATACTCAGGGAGGGGAAAGTGGTCACATTGACTAACAACGCTGGTGGAATATTAGGAGGGATCTCAACAGGCATGCCCATAGTGGTCAGAGTTGCCTTTAAACCGACATCCTCGATTCCTAAAAAGCAGAAAACAGTAAATTTGAGCCGAATGGAGGAAACTGAGATCGAATTTGTAGGTAGGCATGACCGATGCATCGTTCCGAGGGCGGTCCCCGTGGTTGAGTCGTCTCTGGCATTCGTCCTTGCGGATCACGCGATGAGAGTTGGAAAAATACCTGTCGTACTAAAGTAGAACTTTGCTTCTTTTAGGTTAAGAAGCCTATGATTGGTACATCGGCTCCTTCATCTACTCTTTAGCCCTAATGACGGGTACTTCATATTTTTTGCGTGACTGGCGTCCCACAGGGGATAAGCCGCTTGAGACACGCCTCGGCACCGCACCCCCGAGTAGTGATGATATTTACATATTAGCTGACGATGACCTGGTCACACCTCGATTGGCGTGATCCAACTCACATCTTGGCATGGCCTCGTACGACGCCGTTGCTGACTATTAACTCCTCTTCAAAGACTACAGCGATGAGTTTGAGATAGTCGGTTATTCTTGATAGAGATTCCCGAAAACTACCGATTGCATTTTTGAACCCAAACCGTCACCAGATATGAAAACAGGTAGGTATCGGAGAAATCCTAGAAAGGTTCATTTGAGTTAACAGAATCAGCACACGCGAAAGTTTCAATTCATTTGGTACGAATCCCTCGTTGTACAGGTGTGTACTATCCCGCAGTCGACTTCATAAGAAGAGACCTTATGGACATCGAAAATTGTGACCTATTGGTCGCGTACCTACCCAAGCTCTCTCCAAGAAAATGTATGGAGCTCTTTTACGCTAAGCTCAAGGGCAAGAGGACCGTCACTATATGTGAAATCGAGAACCCGAGTCCATGGATCGTAGCTCACTTCGACGTACTCTTGAAGAGAATCGAGGACCTCGAAGATTCACCGACAAAAGAAGAAGGAACCACGTAAGTTAGTCACGCGAAGATGTTGGCTTTTCTCCCGCGATCTTCTCCATCGCCGTTATGAGGGCTTGTGTGCCTTTCTCGGATAAGCCTTCAGCTTCAGCGATTCGGAAAATCTGGTGCACCAAACCCGTGGCCGGAAGCGGCAGGTCGAGCTCAGCTGCGGCCGTTAGCGCCAGTCTTAGGTCTTTCTGTTGGTGTCTTATCCTGAATCCGGGTTCGAAACCCCTCTTCACCATTTTTGGCCCCAAATTGGATAACATCCAAGAGCTGGCTGCACCGGCCGTCACGACCTCGAGGAGCTTCTCTAAGTCCAAACCAGCTTTGGCGCCGAGTATAAGTCCCTCACAGACCGCTTGGATGTTCAGTGCGCAGATCACTTGGTTACAGAGCTTCGTGGTTTGTCCAGTCCCGTTCGGCCCCATGTAGGTAACCTTTTTGCCCAGAACCTGAAAGATTGGGAGGCATTCCTCAAACGTCTTTTCTGGTCCCCCGACCATTATGGAGAGGGTTCCTTTAATAGCCCCGATCTCGCCTCCACTGACCGGCGCATCTAGGATTTTCACACCTTTCTGAGCCAGCTTCTCTGCGATCCGTCGGGTCACTTGTGGCGAGATCGTGCTCATGTCAATGGCAGTTAGTCCTTCCCTTGCGCTCTCGATTATGCCGAGGGGTCCAAGCAGAACTTCCTCCACATCTGGAGAGTCTGCTAGCATGGTTATGACGACATCAGAGTTTTCAGCAACTTCTTTTGGTGAGTCTGCTCCCATTGCTCCTAAGGCCAAGAGTTCATCCATCTTTGAACGGGTCCTATTCCAAACAGTCACGGAATAACCTGCGGCCAGCAGGTTTTTCGCCATAGGTTTTCCCATAACCCCCAAACCTATAAATCCAATTCTAAACTTCAATCTCCTCACCTTTGGCTACATTGATTACTTATCTTGATCTAGGTAATTGACTTCTATCATTCTTGAAAGGCTGGAATGGTATATAAATAATGGTTAGGATCATATGTAACAAAACGAAAGAGGTTTAACATTTACGGCTGAGAAACCTGTCAGATACTCGGTTCCTCCTTCCTTCGCAAAAGAAGGTCTAGAAAAATTATATCCCAACTCACAAATCACAGAATTAACCCCTATCAAAACCGGATTCGCTAACAGCATCTTCGCATTCAAAAAAGACAGTGTCGCCCTTATCCTACGCATGCCGCCTGCGATCACCCTTAACCTAATACGCGAGGCGGAACTGATGAAGAACCTCTTCATTGAAAGAATTCCAGTGCCTCAAGTCTTAGAATATGATCCTACCTATCAAAACCCTCTTAGACATCCCTACATGATTATGGAGAGGCTAGAAGGAATTAATCTTTTGGAGGCTGTTGAGAATCTGAATAGGACAAAGATAAACAATGTTCTAAGAGACATAGCAAAAACTCTACATAGGATTCACAGAGTTGACACCACAAATCTTAAAGTCAGAAAATTTACAGTACTGCGATCATTTATTGACTCGGGAATTTCAGGTATAAAGCGGTTGGCTACTTTAAGTAATACGAAGAACTTTGAGGATTTCGAGAGTTGGATCCAGAAAAACCGCCCAAATGAGGCTACTTACAATATGGCGTTTATCCACAATGATTTCCATCCATTCAATATCATGGTGAGTAATGAAAGTCTTTCAGGTATTCTCGATTGGAATGATGCGGTAGTCGGAGAAGCTCAAGTAGATGTTGCCATGTTTAATCTTCTAACAGAAGCAGCAGGCTATCCCGAGCTAGCTAAAACCTTTGCCACGGCATATCAGAACATAAGCAATCTTTCCCTCGAAGAAATCAATTTTTACATCACAGCCATTGCTATCCAAAAGTTCTTACAAATACCTCTTCAAGAGAAAGAATTGAAAGAGACTGGACAATTAGAGAAGGCAGAATTTCTCGGTTCCCTACGATCCAGATTAGAAAAGAACTTGATTAGGATCATTGAAGAGAATACCAATCTATCTCTGTGCGGTTTTCAATAGTTGTGCGCATGCGTGATGTGAAAGATTGAACCTACTGTGATGAAAGAACCCCATAAAGAGTCATTAAGTAACGAGGCTGAGAAGCGCCTAGGTTGTTTAGAAATTAATCAACTATTTCTCAGCCTCGCGCTTTTTTCAGGAAAAACACTGTGTAAAGATTTAAACTCACTCCTTTGACTTTAAAGGTTGGGTTGGTCGAATGAAGCCGTCAGGTGTGATATCGATCTGGATTCTCCTTCTCTCGAAGTTAGATAATCGGCAGTCCATGACCTTTGCAATACGTACGAATTCTCCTCTCTTGACATCAAGGTCTATCTGCTGATCCGGCCAGTAGACTCTTCCATAATCGACTATTACTGTGCTGTCAAGGTTGTGGGCGAGACCGATTCCGCCAGCCATATCGTAAGAGTCCCAAGTTTCGGCGCTCCTCTGGTTTACGAAGAGTCCAGTCACGCCGTGAATCTGGTTATAACGCGCCAGCTCCATCACGCGATACTTTAGCGCGCCTCTGTAAGATTCGAGGATCGTCACGGAATCGATAATGGCCAGTTCGATGCCTTCAGTCTCAACGACATAACGGTAGGTCTCGGCGAAATCGTTCCAGTTTCTAAGTTCAGGATATAGCACGGTGTCAAGTACGAATAAATTGTCCCTGATCTTTCCCCAATCTAGACTAAGTATCTCTGCTTTCTGCTTCATCCTGGACTGGAGATCAAACCTAGGCGTTGGACTCTTCCATGTGTCCTCGGCCGTAACGAACAAGACCTTACGACCAGAAGCTGAAACTTTAACCGCGATCTCTTCGGCTAGGATGCTCTTTCCGGCGCCTGGAAGGCCCGTCACTGCAAACTGCCCGCAGATCGGCAACCCACCCAGAGGCTTTGCTTCTGGCGTTAGGAACAGATCATCTAGAAATGTTCCTGTCGGCATTCCAATCAGATCTTTTTTTGCCTCTGGAGCAACGTCGGGTCTAAGAATGAAGTCACTAAACGTCTTTTCCTTCTTCTCAATCTCGGCCTTCATAGGTTCCGTAGCCAGCTCCCATTCGTCTGAGGGCTCTCTTGCGCTCTTTAAGGCTTCAGTTAAGGTCTTGGCCATCGCCTCCATCATCTTTTCAAAACTTGGTGAAACCTCAACAGTAGGTTCCTTCCTCTCAATTGATGGAAGCGCCTTCTCCGAGATCTCGGCTTCTTCAGTCAGGAGAATCCATCTTTCACCCTTTCTATCTACGATTCCCTTAGACCTTAATGAATGAAGCAGAGAGTAAGCTGAACGGGGGCCGTATTTGGGAAGACTCAACCCGTTAGAGATCTCTTCTAATGTAGCTTTGCCTCCAACCTTCCTCAAAAAACCTACAACATCGCTTTCTTCAGCCAAATTCCCTTCCTCAATTAAGAATTCTATTTCTATCCCTTATCTTTTTCCTTCATTTTTCATACTGTTCCTAACTAGAAGTTACCTCGAAAAAATAGAAACCAAAGACGATGCTCGCCATCTAAACACCGATCGTCTAATTGTAGGCATAGAATCAATTTTCACCCATGGCCTACATCAGTACCGAAACAATAAACCACGTTCCGAACCCGACCAAGACCACGGCGCATAAGCCGAATACTATTTCGTGTACTCTCTTGCTCCAGAGAGATCTCGACTTAAAAACAGTTAAAGAGACGAAGAGGTCCCAGAGAAAGTCGCAGAGCCAGTGCGTGATAGCAAACAAAAGGAAGCCCATGATCCCAAAGATGCTGGCGCTCATTATAAGGGCGGCTCCGATCGTCGCCCACCATAGAAAGAAATATGGGTTAGCACCAGTTGTGATGATTCCGGCCGTAAAGGAACCATACTTCAGATTTCCACCCACTTCTTCCTGAGTCTTCCCTCTCGCCCTGAACATTTCAATACCCACATACATTAACATTATACCTCCAACTATCCCTATAGCTAACTTGGTTGAGCTGGAACTAAAGAATTGACCAAACCCGACATATATGAGAGCCATCAAAGGAAACTCTATCACTCCATGCCCAAAAGCAATCAACGCACCGGCAATCTTGTTTCTGTATCCTTTTGTGACGGTTACGGCAAATACAGGCCCCGGCATCATTACCCCTGTTAAGGATATGAAGGCTGTCGAGATCAAAAACAGATAAAGATCTGTTTGAGTTTCCATATGCTTCATCTAGCCTTTTCAATCTGAAAAAGATTGCTTTCAACCTTTACATCGATCTGCTCCATCTTGGGATCTGTTTCTCAATGCTCCAGAGGACTAATATGGCTTTAGATAACAACCCATCTTCTGTCTTCTTCCCGAAATCGAGAAAAGCCTTTTCATCGCTCTCTAATTTTGAGGGACATACCATATTGACCTCCCGATACAAACTCAGTCTCTTCCGGACTTTCTAGTCGATCTTTCTCGCCACAACAAGGAGCGTCTAGCAATTCTTGGGGGCTCCGTCCTGGTCAAGCTTCTTCATCTCGGTAACCATCTTCTTACCCTGACGAATCTTGCATCCACTCCGAATCCCATTTTCTCATAGAAACCTTCAGCTGTCTCCGTGACAGTTTGCACGATTTGGACTCCGTTTTTCCTGAGGAAATCGAACGCTCTGGTCATTAGGTCTGATCCGATGCCCATCCTCCGGTCATCTGGTAGAACGGAAATGTTTCGTATGTCGCCACAAGCCCTATTGCTCTCTCGGATCTGGCAATATACGTATCCTACTGGGCGACCGTTCTTAATAGCCACGAAGACCTCGACATCATTTCTTCCGATTCGGCTCCTCATACGATCCTTGAATTCTTCTTCGTTAGTTATGGAATACCATGGCCCGAACTCTTTAAAGGCCTCCTTGCGAACCCTCAAGACTCCATCTACATCTTCAACCTGAAGTTCTCTAACCTCGTGCGTGTTAGGAGCATTGAATCTCTCTGGAAGTGTGAGGTTCTTGGACATACATACACCTCTGTGGAAAATCTCAAACCCCAGCTTCTCGAAGAAGCTGACGGCCACTGGGTTCTCAATGATCTCATCGTCATTCTCAACAAGAACTGCCCCTTCACCTTTCGCCCAGTCCATCGCCTTCTCCACCAGCTTTGAGCCTATCCCTCGCCTCTGGTAACTTGGAACTACGCAGACGCCGGAGATGTAGGCCACTAATCCAACCTCGGGTCTATTCTGTGTTGTAACAAGGACGTATCCTACTGGTTGATTTTCGTGTTCAGCGATGAACGCTGTTCCTGTTTTTGCTTTAAGGGAGCCTCCGAATCTGCTCATGAACCATTCCAAAGTCATGGGGTTAGCCCAACAGCTACGTAAGTTCTTAAAAGACTCATTGTAGATTCTGATTATGTCCCCCAAATCGGTTTGCACGTACATTCTTATTTCCAGCATCAGTTAGATTCACCCGTATCAGGTCAAAATCGAACCTTGTCTTTCTTAGGAGCTTTCGTTCTTCCGCTTCCACTCCATGTAAACTTACATACTTTGCATCTCTTCGGAGTCGAGTAGACGTCCACCTTCTTGGAGCCACACCTTGGACATCTTTCCTTTCTACCCATTTTCTCTTGTCCCCTTTCTCTGGTGGACACGAGACTTGCCTGGAATCGGTAAGCTCCTGGTTGAACGTCAAAACAACTTAATGAAAGAATCGGAGTTACGAAACAGAAACCAAGAATATCACAGATAGCTAGTAGACCTGACACAGGAAGGCGTTGGTTCTAAGCTATTCTCATCTGGTCCACCAATTTCTGATTATGAGTTACACGATTCGGCTAATAAGATTTTTGGCGATCGATCTTTACGCACTCAATTGCGCCAAATATTGCTCCAGAATGAATTCTGATAGTCGGTGTTAGCGGAAGTTCTGTTTCTCAGTTCTTGTTTCCTTTGTATGGAGAAATTAAAAGACATCTAGCTTTCGGGGTGGGATTTGAACCCCCGATAGCTGGCGATGTCTCCACTATTCCCGCAAATCCCCTTTTTTTTGTCACGATCTATAGGAATAGAATTTAAATCGTTGAGTGTTCCTTATCATAATATGCTGTTGAAAGAGAGTGTTTAATTATGGTTAAGCGTCAGCCCGAGGAAAGGAGAACGACGATGGATGTAAATCCCAGTAACCTTATCCACGAAGTAGCCCAAAACTATCGCATCTGCCTGGCTGATTTTCCTTCGAGCCTGAACCCCACACAACTCGATGTCCCAGC
>CAZQDW010000023.1:0-12460 GCA_964592315.1 uncultured Candidatus Bathyarchaeia archaeon | reverse complement strand
AGCACCTTTTCCACGGCTGTTCTTACCTTCTCTGGGTCCTCTGTCGCGTTCAGTTCGACCTCAACTTCAACAGCGACCTCGTTCGTTTTCGAGGCACCTCCATAAGATTCTGTTCAGCTCGGTCACCAGGTGAGTCTTCCTCCCTTCGTTTACAACCATATAATCGGCTGTGGCGATCACCTCGCCTAGACCTACGCTGAGCTCTCTCTTATCACGGGCGATGAACGTTTCCCAATCTTTCGGATCATCACTTCTCCCCCTGAATAGGAGCCGTTTAAACCTAGTCTTGGGCGAGGCGTGAATGGCAATCATAATGAAGTTCTGGAACGCCTTCCTAAACTCGTCTAACTCTTCTGGGCTTCTTATACCGTCCACCACGACAACACCAGAGTTTGCGGTTCCAATCTTGGGGATACACCTCTTAGCTAACACTGCCGACCCCTCTTCGGCTCTAATCTGGAGCATAACTCTGCCAAGGTTCTCTGGAGTAGGCTCAAGGTTTCTCCTCTTTGCCTCCTCCCTCACCTCGTCACCCATAACGATTATTGGATAGCCCCTCCTTCTGAAAACCTCTTCAGCCGTGGCTTTTCCAGCCCCGGCCATACCCGCTATCCCGATAACTATCCTTTTGTTCAAGCTGATTCACTCAGTACTTTTCTAAGATGTTGATGGCTAATTAGATTAAGCTTCATCATTTTTGAATTTAATTCTTTATCGTTTTCCCGTCTGGGGACTTTTCCGCCTTATTTCAAAAGACAGTAAAGCTTATGTTGTACTTTGTCTAACTAATGGTGAACTTGAGGTGAACTATAACCGCACGTGCCTTTCCTAGGTAAGATGCATGCATTTGATCTTCTGAAAGTTCTCGGAACAGGGAATTTTACTTTTACTGATTTGTTAAGTGAGATGAAAGTTTCTCGTGCAACCCTAGGCCTTGGCTGACCGACTCCGCGTTAATGAGGCTTCTTCACTTTCCTAGGTTCGGCACTACTGTAGCCTAGAAGTGTGCTCTCCTGACAGCCTGATTTCTCTTCAGGTGCCAAGCTAAGTTGACGACATCAAAGGATAGGCTGCATGTGTAACATTTGGCGCCGGAAAATAGTTACATATTTCGTTCGTAATTTCCGCATTTACTATTCCAATAGATCGTGTTCTTATTGCGAAGTTTTTGCAGGCCTCTTCCCCTCAGTAATGACCCATGGGCTAAGGGGATTATTAACCTCTGCGATTCTATGAAAATGTGGATGCTTAAAGTGTTCGTCAGCGGAATAGATTCTGCTAACGATTCCTCTCAAAGGATAGGCAACCAAGTAGTCATATATATGTATATTTGATTCGGCGCTGTCCTTCACTGCACCTATAACAAGTGGAAAATCCAAGGATTTTACAAAAAATTTTCCCTTCTCAAAATCCTTTAATAACCCAAGCCTGGAGTCAACACTTAGATTCGATCTCCTAAGCACTTCCAATATCTCACTGACCTGATAGCAGCTAAGAGCGATTCGTATATTCGGATCGAAGAGAATGGAAGAAAGAAATGTACTGGCGAGATTGTGAACCTCTGTAAATGGTTCTTCTATTGGCTTTACAAGGGCAAAATGCCAAATATTCGTGTCTATCAAAACGAAGCTAGACATCCTCCACTTCCTCTGCCTTCCTCATCTCCTCAATATTCTGTTGCGGAGGAGTCTTCAAAATCTTAACTAAATTGAGTTCTTCCGAAAGTGGACGTCTTATCCTGATTTCGTCACCGACAACTGTAGCCTCGCACGAACCCCTCTCGGGCAATCTTGCCTCTTTCAAAATCTCTTTTGGGAGGTATATTTTTCGGTCGAGTATTTTCACTTTCATTTTCCCACCATTTTTACCAAACATATTCCCGATACTTAAGCCTATCGCAACAACTAAGGTTAACGAGCAAAGATCAACCAAGGCAGAACTGAGAATTAAATCTTATCTGAAGTTTTGGCGTCGGGTTCGGGATTCAAACCCAGGACTCCAAGGTTATAGGCGATGGAGCTTTTGGCGGTTATCCGTTCACACTGTCGAGACTTTTCTTGAACTCATATTCGCATTGGAGAAGAAGATGGAACCCGCTGGTTGGCCAGCATCCAATAGAATTCTGCCAGCTTCAAGAAAACACCTTCCCTCCGAGATTGTAGAGCAAGCGGAAAGTGTGTTTGCAACTCACGTTTTGTCTCAACGATTAAAACTGCTAAAAGACTTGCGTTCATCGATAGCTGAAAAGGATGAATGGATGAAAGAATATCTGACAAAAACTTAAGGTATGGTGGAGATCCTGTTTGGGCATAGATCCATTATTCTTGCTTACCCCAACCCCTTTTCTGCTGTCGATTGGGAACTGTAAGATTGGGCACACGATGGGACGAGTTCTATCCGTGAGGCTCCATTCGTGGTATTTTTAGACCATCAAAATGCTTGTCAAATGATGCTACTGCATCGGCGTTTGCTGAATGAGCGGATGAATATTGGATTGCATCATCCATATCGAGGCCTCGTTCGGTTACGATTTCTGTAGCTTTGACCTCGTCCGTTATTGTTGTAGCGTAGATGTGAAGTCCCTTGTAAGCACGGAGGCTTAACAAGAAGGTTTTAAGCTCGCCTAGTCTATTCAGCCCATCCATGATCACGATTATTGAATGGATAGTGAAATCTGTGACTATGCCGCTCTCTTTTTCATCCATGGATAATCTTAGGAACTTTTTGCATTCTTCCTTTCTAGCTCTGGATAAGAGGACTTCCAGAAAGATGTTGGTGTCAACTAGGTACATCCTTGAGCACCTTAAGCGTCCAGATCTTCTTCGCTTCATGTTGAAGCTCAACCGAATCCATATCTATGTCTGAAAGCAGCCCGTCTATAGATTCTACCGGGTCCCCTACGAAGCTTAAGCTCTCCTTCTCAACCGTCGAAATCCAACTCACGATCGCTTCTTCCGCAGCCCTGCTTATAGCCCCCTTTCCGTAGCCGAACCTCTTCATTGCGAGCTCTCTAAATTTCAGCTCAAGTTTCTTGTTTATTTGAACCCTTAGCGCCATATTCATTACCTAATTGGCATATTATCAAAAGTCAATTTATACGTTTTTCCATGTTCGCCAGTGGAACGCATTCTCAATCCTTCACAGGGATCTTGAGTGGAAATAACTTCACAGCCTTGCCCTTCATTTCTTCCGCCCTTTTGGTTGAATATTTAATAATACTATCGTTCATGATCTATATCCTGTTTGCTTGTCTAGGGGGTAATGTCGCTTGGAGATGATCCGAAGTTTTGTCGCGTTCGATATAGACGACGAACAAGTCCTTGGAAACTTGTCCAAGGTGCAGGGAACGCTTCTCGGGAGTGGCGCTGACCTGAAAATTGTACAGCCCCAAAACATCCACATCACGTTGAAATTCCTAGGAGATATCCCCGCAAACATGGTTGATGAGATACACGAAGAGATGGAAAGAGTCACTTTTGAGCCGTTCGATGTGGAGATCAGAGGCCTAGGCGCATTCCCGAATTTACGAAATATGAGGGTTGTATGGATAGGCATGCACAAAGGTGCAGAGCGGTTGAGGGATGTCAACAGTCAACTCGAATCTAATCTTCGAAATCTGGGTTTTAAGCCCGATCCGAAAGGATTCAGTCCACACCTCACAATTGCGAGGGTCAGAACTGGCCGAAACAGGAATCAACTCATCAGAATTATTGAGCAGATGGCGGAATACGAATTTGGAGTGATCAAGGCCAGATGTCTGAGACTGAAAAGGAGCGTCTTGACACCGAAAGGACCGATATACTCAGTACTGAAAGAGGTCTGCCGCTAGGTTTTCCTCTTAATATTAAAGCTTGAAGCCTTGTCTAAGGCTGAAGAGGTTTATGAAGTTGAGTTGAAGCCTCAAATAAGCGTGTCAAAAGTTCTTCCACCTCTATGAATCTTCTGCAAAATTTCTGCGTAAAGTTATTAGGTGCTGTCTGTTATAGAGACAGAATGGAAGGGATCATATCGCCATATGAGATGAATTTTGATGGGATATCTCCTTCTTAATAAAACGAGAATAAAGGAGAGTGATGAGGATGAAAATGTCTTTAGGCGCCTCATGGTTGAAAAAGCCCATTGTAATCGGTTTGGTAGCTTCGATCTGTATTGCCCTAGTCGTTTCAACGGATATTGGCATCGCTAAAAATTCCGCAGCTGCGGTAACCTTGTCACAAGATAGCGCGCGTAGCGAAGCTTTATTTGAGTGGTGGCGGTTCGGGTGGTTGGTTGGTGAAATACCGATTGGTGTGTTGCTACCGCTCACCGGTGACTTAGCCACATATGGTGAGAATAGTATGGCTGCGATAAATTTGGCAGTCGGAGAGGCGAACGAGATTCTCGGTGAGGCTCGTGCGCGGTGGACTCTGAAGGTTCTGTTCAGAGATACCGAAGCAAAGCCTGACGTTGCACTGACGGAGTTGAAGGAACTTAAGAGGAAGGGCATACGGCTTGTTATAGGTCCCCTGAGCAGCGGAGAAGTCGGGGCGATCAAGAACTATGCTGACGCCAACAAGATAGTGGTGGTAAGTCATGCCTCTACAAGACCAGACCTTGCTATACCGGACGACTTCATTTTCAGGTTCTACGCACAAGATATTGTGCAAGGACGAGCAATAGCTAGGCTAATATATGACGATGGAAAAAGGTACGTAGTTCCAGTTTGGAGAGGCGATGATTGGGGAGACGGACTAGTGAATACGGTGAAAGCGAGATTTGAAGAGCTGAATGGCGCCTTCCTTGACGGCATAAGATACGCTCCTGAAGAAACCGATTTCTCAGACGAGGCAGCTGACTTGGCTAGTAAAGTTTCAACCGCACTAGCAGATCCAGATATTGATGAAACCAACCTGGCCGTATTGCATATATCCTTTGAAGAGGTCAACGCCTTCATGACCGCGTGTTTGGCACACCCTGTTCTCGATGACATTAACTGGTATGGAAGTGAGGGAACATGTAGAAGCGGAGCAATGCTCGAAGATCCGTCTGTGCGAGACTTTGCCATGGCTGTTGAGTATACGTGCACAATGTTCTGTCCAACCATGTCTGAGAAGTATCAGAGGGTTCACGATGAGTTAGTGTCTCAGTTAGGAAGGGAACCAGATCCTTATGCATACGTAGCCTACGACATAGTCTGGGCGCTAACTTACTCCCTCTCGCTGGCAAACAGGTACAGCAGCACGGATGTTAAAGCGGTTCTGCCCGAAGTAACCGAGTGTCTTTTCGGTGCCTCGGGCTGGATTGTGCTCAACGAGGCTGGAGACAGAGCCGCCGGCGACTACGGTTTGTGGCGTATCGTTTATGAAGACCCAGAGTACAAGTGGAAGCACGTAGGTACGTGGCTGTACAGCTCCGACTCCATAATGTGGCTCCCATGAGATGACTATCCGTATACGCAATCCAGCCGCCCCTCTTTTCTTTGAAACCATGACCAACGTGCCTGCAATTCCCGAACCCTAAGAGGCAAAACAACATTACTGCACAAATGATATTGATCATAATAAACTCTTAACTAGCAGAGTTTTAATCTGTTATAACTTGAATGTTAAAGTGAAGCATACAGATTTGGGCAACAATACTAGAGCTGGGAAAATAGATGAGCACAAAAAGTAATGTACAGAAAATTGATGCGATATGTCAAGAGGCTTTAAGGAGAGCCATACCTAGTGAAGAGGAAAAACGGGAAACAATCCATTTTTCTAAGATGCTAACAAGAAGAGTGAGCAAGGCGCTGCATGAATCAGGCATCGAAGCCGAGGTTCAGGTTCAGGGGTCCATAGCAAAAGATACGTGGCTTGCGGGCGAGAAGGATATTGACATGTTTATGCTGCTCCCGAAGACATCTACTAGGGACGATTTTCCAACAGTTTTGAATGCTGTTAAAAAGGTGGCTGGAGAAAACTGGCTGGAGGCGTATGCTGAGCATCCTTACATAGAAGCAAAAATAGACGGATATACGATCGACTTTGTACCTTCTTTCAAGATTGAGAAAGCGGAAGACGCGAAGTCTTCAGTTGACAGGACCCCACTTCATACGCAATACGTGCAGATGCATCTCGATGAGAAGATCAAGAATGAGGTCAGACTTCTCAAGCGGTTCATGCATGGAACGGGCACGTATGGAGCTGAAATAAAGGTTGGCGGCTTCAGCGGATACCTATGTGAGGCCCTGATACTCTATTATGGTTCTTTCTACGAAACCTTAATGGCGGCTTCAATGTGGCGCAGAAAAGAGGTCGTCGACATAAAGGGATACTATAAAGGCACAGAAGATGAGGCCAGAAAGATATTTCAGGATAACCTGATAGTCGTCGATCCCGTGGACAGAGGACGGAACATCGCCTCAGCCGTAAGGGAGACCAAGCTAAACGAGTTCATCGCGGCGGCAAGAGGGTTTTTAGAGAGCCCAGACCTAAAGTTCTTCTATCCAGACGATCTTGAATCATTGTCCATAAAGGAATTCCCTAAAGCAATCAGCCAAAGAGGCTCAACGCTGGTCTTCCTGAGATTTGGCACGGGCAAATGTGTACCAGACATTCTTTGGGGACAGCTCTACAAGTCCCTGAAAGCCTTAAGAAATCTGATCGAACGGAACGATTTCGCCGTTATCCGTGATGGCGTTTGGAGCGACGAGGAAGCTGATCACGTTTTTCTATTCGATTTGGATTCCCGATTTCTGCCGCCTGTGAAGAGACATTTGGGTCCACCTTTAGAAAAGAAGGACGACTGCGAAAAATTTCTGGGTAAACATCTCAAAGCGAAAGATAGGATTGCAGGCCCCTATGTGGAAGGCGACCGTTGGATCGTTGAGACCAAGAGAGCCTATATAGACGTTATCTCCCTTCTGAAGGATAGATTGACGGATCGTGGAGGAAAACTCGGCGTCGCAAGCCTGGTCTCTGAAGCTTTGACACTTCATTTTGAGGTTTTTGTGAATGAAGAAATAGCGGGCTTCTACGAGTCGAACTGTGAGTTTGCAAGGTTCTTGACGGATTACTTGGATGGGAGACCACGATGGCTTCACTAGATGGAATCCAAGTCAATATGGTCTCGAAGCGTCGACGTTGAAATCCTTGACTTTGAGCTGGATGCTGTGGAATGAGTGAGATCGTATCTTTGGATTTGCTTAAGATGGGAAAATACGCCCAGATAATATGTTACCCTACGTACAGTTCGAAGGAACTCGATAGAAGGCTTGAGGAAATGAGGTCTCTGAGGATCAGTGCCGTGGAATTCGTCGGCGAGAGCAAGATCGACGATCTTCCAGTCCAAGGGAAAGGTTGCGTTGGTGTAGTCGTCCAGGCCTACACAAACTTTGGTAAGGTTGCATTAAAGATCAGAAGAACGGATTCCGATCGGTCTGGAATGATGCGCGAAGCTAGGATGCTTCAGTTGGCGAATTCTGTTGAGGTAGGACCTAGACTGGTGGATTTTAACGATAACTTTCTCCTTATGGAATTCGTAGACGGGATACTGCTTCCAAAATGGATCAAGAACGTTGATCAGATTGGCACTGTTGATAGAATTCGTGACGTTCTACGAGATCTGATGAAACAATGTTGGAAACTGGATGAGCTCGGTCTAGACCATGGAGAACTGAGCCGGGCATCAAAGCATATTATGATAGGCACGGAGGATAAAGCCTATATCTTGGACTTCGAAACGGCAAGCCTTAACAGAAGAGTCTCAAACGTGACTTCGATCTGTCAATACCTTTTCCTAAGAAGCGAAGTAGCAGAAAAAGTGAAGAAGAACCTTGGCAATTTCAGAGATGACGATCTCATAAATTCCTTAAGAATCTACAAGAGAGACTGTTCGAGAAATAGATTTGAGGAAATCCTAGAAGTATGCAAACTTTGAGCAGTAGAAGGGCTAGATCCCAGTTATCTTGCACTTCAGCTTCTTTATTATCTCATCTACCTTTGTGGGATCAACCTTCAAAGTGTAGAGCCTCTTGGGAGTTCGAAGTTTTAGTTTTACCACTTTTTTCAGCCTTTTTACAGCGCAGTATTCCGCCCTTTCAGAAATCCGGATGAACTCGTCCGTGTCGAAGATCTCAGCAGGCAAAGTCTCATCCCTCATGCAAGTGCTTCTAAGTGATAGGAGCGACCATGACTGAATTGTTTCCTGTTATGCCCTGCTACTGGGCGAATATGATGGGGAACATAAATGTCAATAGGAAGCCCGGGAGACTATCTCAGGTTTTTAGTGCTTCTTGGAAGAGCTTCTTTACAGCGCTGAGTCGAGCTTTCTGCGCCAGTACGTCTTCGGTTACTAGGTCGAGTGCTTCCTCTGGGCACCATTCTATGCACTTCGGTTTGCCGTCACATAGATCGCATACGAAGACCACTTTTCTATCCGGATGCAGCATTATGGCTCCGAAGTCACATGCCTCGATGCACCATCCGCATCCATTGCACTTGTCTTCGTCGACCATGATTCTGCCAGTTTCTTCAGATCTTGTCAAGGCATCCCTCGGACACGCAGTTACGCACGGCGCATCTTCGCATAGCCTGCAAGTGACAGATAGATTGACGACTGAGCCTAAACGTACAACTCTTATTCTTGATTTCAAGGGATTGAATGTCTTCTCTTTCTCGTATGAGCATGCGTACTCGCAGACTGTGCAGCCCACACATTTATCGGGGTCTGCGGCCACAAACTTCTTAGCGTGAATTGAGGCCATACTAATTTCGCCTTCTTTTTGTTTATCGCTCAGATTTGATATTACAATTGTAATAAATCATATATGTCTTTCTCTTTAACATTTCCGCGGTCTGGTTGACTAGCCTTCTATTGCTTACTGATCCTCTCCTCCACGATGTACGCTAAGTCTTCTAGCCCTATCTCCTTGAGTTTCTCCAATGTGGGAATGCCTTCTCTTGTCCATCCCCTATGCTCATAGTAGTCATCCAGCATGAAGTCCAGTTCTTCTTGTGTGACGTAGCTTCCCTTCGAAACGGTCTCATCTGGAATGGGTGTACTCATGACCTTCGATGGGAGGTGGTCATCCTTCCGAGTTAAGCCTTCACGGATGTTGAACAATCTACCTAGATTGTTGATTCTCTCCCCAGTAATCATCATTTCCTTGGATGTAACCTCTATTCCGGTAGCCAGAGTGTAGTACTTCGCCAAGTCGCCAAAGTTATCGTAGTATACACCTCTCGAGAACTTACAAACCACGAGAGAATCGATTAAAGCGTACAGGTCTTCAATATCGATGACGAGTTTGGACCTTCCTTTCTCAAACTTGAAGCGGTTCACCTTGCCTCCTAAGTCGAGGCCATAAGCACCGTGGCGGTTGTGGTCAGCACCTCGGAAGGAGACCGCGTATCCCACGGCTGCAGTCTTGAGGCCCCTGATGTCGTAACCAGTCATCTCAAGGCCCTTAATATGGTTAGCAAGGTTCTCGGCGCCCTTGCCCATCTTTTCAGCAGCTCTCTTAACGCCTTCCGCCAGGATGTCGCCGATGCCTTCGCGCATACCTATTTTCCTAACCATCTCGACCATGGCTTCAGCGTTACCGAAGCTGAGGTCGATACCGCCTGTATCCTCTTTGGTCAAGATTCCTCGTTCATAACAGTCCATAGCAAAGCCAACAATATTGCCAGTAGACAGAGAATCAAGACCATAGTAATTGCATAGGTCCATAGCCTTGATTATAGCATCTAGACGGTCGACGCCACACTGAGGCCCAAAAGCCCACAGAGGTTCATACTCAACTCTGGTGCCGGTTCCCTTGTAAGGTCCCTCGGGAACGACAGCGATGTGCTCGCAACGCATGGCGCAAGATGAACAGCCAATTATCTTTGCAACGAACCTTTCGTTCAAGTATTCGCCACTAACCTTCTCGGCGCCTTCAAAAGTGGCGTTGCTGAAGTTTCTCGTTGGCAGAGCTCCCAAGGAGTTGTGGACAAGAACATTCTGTGGGGTTCCCAAAGTCCTATACTTGGCTGTCGCGGGTCCTTTCATCCTCTCATGAATCATCTTCACAAACTCTAGAAACTCTTGAGGTTTCGCAACGTTTACGTCTTTAGTTCCACGGACAGCGATGGCTTTCAAGTTTTTGGAGCCCATCACCGCACCCATACCGGTTCTTCCAGCGGCTCTCGTATGCTCATTTAGTATGCAGGCAACCCTAGCCAGTTTTTCCCCGGCTGGTCCTATAGCCGCGACACGGATATAGTAATCGCCCAGTTCCTCCTTTATTGTGTCCTCTGTTTCTGCAGCTGGCTTTCCCCATAGGTGCTTTGTATCCAGAAGTTGAATACTATCGTCATCGATCCAGACGTAGACGGGTTTCTCGGATTTACCCTCGAAGATAACGGCGTCGTAGCCAGCTCTCTTCAGCTCAGCACCAAAGAAGCCGTGGGACTTAGCTTCTCCCACCCCGCCTGTCAAAGGAGACTTAGATACGAACGCGTGTCCATTACCGCCAGTAGGCGCCATTGTACCGCTCAAGGGTCCAGTTGTAAGTATAAGCGGGTTTTCAGGGCTCAGGCCGTCAACACCAGGCTTGGAGTTGTCGATCAGCAAGCGCATCCCAAGTCCAATCCCGCCGATATACTTTCTTGCGTACTCTTCCTTCAAAGGCTCGGTCTTGTATGCTCCGCTTGACAAATCAATCCTCAAAATTCGGCCGCCATACGCAAACAACGACGTTCACCATTTAAGGATGATAGAATGTTACTGCGGAGCCATATTTAAGTATGTCTTGAAAAATATCGGTGGAATAGTTCCCTTATTGCCATTAAACATTGGCAACAATGTTTAAGATTTGTTGCCATGATACAGTTTGATAGATTAGCATGTTGAAGAAAGAAATCGAAGGATGCTTGAGAAAATACAAGATAGAACTAGACCCAAGTTCTGATGAGCAACATCTCATAGACTACAACCAACTTAATAGGATGATAGATCTCGCTGGGATCAAAACGGATGACACGGTTCTGGAGATAGGTGCAGGTTGCGGTATATTAACCGAGCTCCTAGCCAAGAATTCCGGTAGAGTGTTTGCTGTCGAGAAAAACAGCAAATTCCTCCCTATTCTAAGTGAAAGACTTGCCAAGTACAAGAATGTTGAAATAATGATTGCCAACGCAATTGATATCCAATTTCCAGACTTCACCAAGATCGTTTCTAATATGCCTCACGCTATCTGCGAAGCATTGTTTCAGAAACTGGTTAACTATAGTTTCAGAGTAGGGGTACTAATAGTTCCCGAACCTTTTGCCAGAACCCTTCTAGCAAAGCCCCGAGATCCAAAATATAGTAAACTATCTATGATGGCTAGCTATTTCTATGAATTTCAACTGGAGGGCATCGTAGATTTGGAATGCTTTTACCCACGCCCTCGCGTTCCTTCAATCATAATAAAGCTGATACCTAAAGCAACGATTGATCTTGAAACACTGACAATACGAGGTTTCTTTCTTCAAAGAGACAGGAAAACCAAGAATGCCTTAAGAGATGCGATGATTGAGGCGTATGCAGTTGTTTTTCAAAAACGTCTGACTAAGAAAAGTGCAAAGAAGATTATAGAAAGCCTAGGCATAGATTCCAGATTCCTGGAATTGAAAGTGGCCCGGTTGTCCTTGGAGGGAACCAGTGAAGTCATTAGAGAAGTATCAGAAAGAGCAAGCACTTTATTTGTCCCGGAATCGGGACCGAGAACAAACTCCTAGTTGGGATTGGAGCTATCAGCAACTCAGCAATCTATGCAAGTAAAACGATTATATTGCTCTCTATTTTCATTGTAGAACTATACGATGGGAAGGGCTATGACATTTCCAAAGGGTGATTGGGAACAGAGATAATAGATGAAGAGATCGTTGCTTGGGGCTGAGAAAATGAAGAAAGGAAACGTTATGTTTGACCTGGAAATAGGAGAAATGGAAGCTGAAGACATTGCGGAAAAAGTTGTTAATGACCCGAATTTGCTTCCAGAACTTCTTGCTGGAATCTCTTCAACAAACCCGAAAGTGAAGTTTGGCTGTGCAAAAACCCCGAGAGCTGTGAGTGAAAAGGACCTGATCATTGCTGCTCATGTTGTAGACGGCTCAGGTAACATAGTGCTTGCGAATCCCGAGTTTCAAGACAGAATCAGAAGAGAACTCTTAGGAGTGAAAGAGATACAGCTCAACTGAGGGGTGTAGAAATATCCTGATGGGCGAAGTCATAAAAGCCTTCGGGACCTACTATGACATGACAGAAGATAAGGAACCAATCGTTTCGTTTGTACAAAAATAGCTAAATAACTCAAGAAATGACACTAAAGCCAAAGCGGAAAGATTCCTAAGAAGACTGAAAAAGCAAACGGCAAGAAAATAGCCGTCCACGGAACTCATCAAAAGTCCGGTTTCTGCAATTGGAAAGAACATTTCAGTAGAACAGAAGACATAGAAATACGAAACCTGCAATC
>CAZQDW010000022.1:0-12517 GCA_964592315.1 uncultured Candidatus Bathyarchaeia archaeon | reverse complement strand
GATTCAGCAACCCGCGTGAACAGCCTCTTCCCTATGATTTTAGAGGCAACTGTCTTTATGGCCCTCTAACCTCAAGTCAATCCACCCTAGACTATCCCGCAGATCCGAAGGCAAAAAGGACAAGCATTGCGATGGATCTAGGGACGTTTCCTACCCTTTGAGCAACTGTAGCATAAACCGCAGGAACGTTCCCAACATCAACAGTATCTGCTTCATTGATTCGAGCAGCCCATAAACAAGCGACCGTACCCATTAACACTCCCAAACACTGAATCCGTGTTCGAGATCTTAAGTCCCTTCCAAGTGCAAAAAGCAATCCATATGCAGGCAGACAGCGTTATTGTAAATGCCTCTAGGATATCAATGCCCGTGTCCAAGGAGTCGCTGCCTCCCTTCGTATATGAACGCAAGTGGTGGAACAGTCTCGAAAGGTCAGCTGAGGATTGCCAAACGGAAGAATTGATTCATAGAAACAATTTACAAGGTCTTCAGAACGACTACGAACGAATACTGACTGTCGATTTCAACGTCTATGATTGCGTCAAGTTCAGACTTTCAATCCTACCTTAGTTCGACTCTACCCGATTTCTTGTCGAATGAAAACATGGCAGCCATCCTCATTGCCCCAAGTAAGGAAGTTCCAGTTTATACGCGCGTTCCTTGGATTGGTAAGAAAAGACCATAGAAGCCTTCATTTACAAGTGTAGAAAAGAGCCTAAATCTGAAACCTAAGCTGGTGAACAAGTCTAACGCTGGTACGTTTCTGGCTTTGACTTCGCAGTAAACCTCTGGAAGCCCCTTTTCCGCAGCGTGAGATATCACATGTTTTGCGAGCATCTTTCCCATACCTATCCTCCTCTTACTTTTCTTCACTGCCACGTCTAGAATGTGTATCTTAGCCCACGAGTAGGTTGATAAAACGTACCCGGCGACTTTTTCTCCCAGCTTTCCCACCAAAATGTAATACTTTTCGTTGGACAGAAGTTTCTTCATTTCTTCGGGCGTAAATTCCCTGACCATGCCTTCTTTGGCTACCTCTGAGGATATCTCCCCTATATCGTAAGCGTTTTCTTCGGTTGCCTTCAAATCTATATATGCAATAGGTCGCCACTCATCCATGCGAGTTTCGCTTAACTAATATTCTTTGATAAAAATTCGTTAACGATTCTTGCGTTTGTTTCCAGTTCGTTTAGGCTCTTCATGCCTATAGAAACTGAGTGAACATAAGGCAATTTGTAAACGTAGTCTAGGGCTGATTCTATGTTGTCGGCCAGTTTTCCTCTGGCGAGAACTTTCATTAGATATACGGCTTTTCCCGCTTCGTATATCCTTCTAGTTGCCCTCTCCATCTCCTTTAGGCTTCCATTCATTCTCAATCCTTCCTTGTTTAGAACCGTTAATACAACCTCGATCTCGGGAATACCGGCCAGTGTCCATGTCATCTGGGCTGAATGGGTTGACAGACCTACTGCACGGATCAACCCCTTCTCCTTTGCTTCAATGATTGCTCTAAGGGCTTGTGAACGGTTCCTGAATTCTTGGACGGTGTCGACGGCGTGGAGCATGAAGACGTCTATGTAAGGGGTTTCCATCTCCTGAAGAGACCTCTCGATGCTCTCCAGGACATCACTTCGTTCTTTGCCGTAGGTTTTTGTTGCGATAACTATCCTGGAACGATCCAAACTCCTAAGAGCCTCCCTGATAGCTGGGTGTGCTCCATAATCATCAGCGGTGTCCCAGAAATTCACACCGAGTTCATAAGCCCTCATGAGCAAGGCACTTCCAAGATCGGCATTACCATAGAAATCTCTATAATCGGTTCCGACACACAGCCTCGATACTTCCAAACCCGTCTTTCCAAACGTCACCTTATGCAATATAAACACCGAAAGATCGTTGATCGCTGGATCGGTAAATTCCTTCCCCACCAGCCCGAGCTGGGAATGTCCTTCTTATTACATCCCAAGGAGAGATAGAATAGCGCACGTGAATCTTTTGAATTATCACTCAAGTTCCCAACTTAAAACTTTCTTGGGAATTATCGCTAAGAGGATCTCTTCACCCTGAATGATGGGGTATTCCTTTTCCCACTTAGGATATTTCCCATAGATGAGTTTCCTCCCTAAGTCATACTCTTCTCCGTCCTCAAGAACCCCTGCAAGGCCCAGAACAATAACGCCCCTATTCTTCTCCCAACTAAGATACTCATCCACCACAAAGGCCACCTTCCTATTCTCAATAACATTTCTCACCTTCTTACTGTCCCGACCAGTATGGATGAAAATCCTTTCAGAGTTGGAGGCGTAGCAGACAGGTACCACATGCGGACACGCCTTCTTTGAGGCCGTAGCCAGCCTACCGACCATCTGCTGTTCAAGGTAGATCGCCTCCGTCGCGGAAAATTGTACCAAATCCTTCACTTTCTATTTATACGGTCATGTCATCTTCCGAGAAAACGAAGTCTCTATGAAACGCAAGTAGCATGTTGTTTCACTTTAGATGGTGCTTGTCTTAGGTAGAACGATCTCCTCGATCCATCTTTCACCTTGTGCTGTCAATCTCCATCCAGCTTCTGTCGGATCGGGTTTGTAGACTAGTCCACGCTTAGCCATCTCGTTTAGCCTAGAGGAAACTCGCGGTCTCAGACCGCTACGCTCTAATAGTCGACTTATCTGAGTAGCTGAATTTGTCCTTTCATTTGAAGCATAGAGAATCAAGCCGATCGCTTCATAATGTGTAAGCCTCGATTTGGATGTGAGAATGGGACCCTCTTTTGCGAACTCTATTATCCCTTCGAATGCTCTTGCCGGTACTGAGAATGTTCTTGCCGCTACGATAAATTCGAGGTTATGAACAAAGTCCGCAGGCAATGTTCTGAGGGTTCGGACAAGCTCTTCGGCGCCATCCTCTTCTACAACAATTTCGCCAAATGATGTTTTGATCCTAGCCTGAATTTTCCCCATACACGTTACTCCTAGATACGCAATACGATACGTAGTAATATCTGGTGACTCCTTTTAGAATTTATCGTTCCGAAACCTCAGATTTTCCCGGAATGGTTTGTTGGTTACTCTTAGTCCAAATGTTCTTGATTGAACTTCAAGGCAGACGGTCGACGTGAAGTGTTTCTGCTCACATCGACCAAGTGTCAAACCAGGAGGTGGACCTCTCGAATATGTGGAGTAGACCGCAAGTTTCCTCCTTGACCGTAAAGGTCCAGATCAGGCGTGTCAGTTCCAGAAAACTTTCAAAATCAGCGAGAGTTTGTCATCATAAGAAAGAGAAAGAATCTTCTGTAGTACGGATCTGTCACTGAAAGATTGGGAGCACATGTTCGGCGAAGATTCTTAGGGCAACGATGTCTTTCCGGTCTTCGAATCCTAGGATGAAGTCTTCGACGCCTGCATTTGCCATCGCTTTTAAGCCTGTAATCGTCTTCTCAATCGTCTCTCTTTCCTCCCTTATGTTTACGAACCCGTGCCAGCTCCTTCTTATCTTCTTTGGGTCACGCCCTATATCCCTACAGCAGCGATCAAGAATCTCCATTCTTTCCTTGTAGGACTGAGGCGAAGCGTCTAGAATGTTGAAGTTATCCGCGAACTCCGCGGCAAGCTTTACGATACGACTTCTACCCGAGATTGACCCAATCCAGATAGGCGGATGCGGCTTCTGAACGGGTTTGGGCCAGCAGGATGGTTCCCTGATTTCGTAAAACTTGCCTTTGAACTTAGGTTTCTGCTTCGTCCACATAGAAACGATTACTTGAAGGGCTTCGCGCAGCCTAAATATCCGCTCTCTATCTGGCGGATACTCTATGCCATAGGTTTCATGTTCGATCTCCAGGTCACCAGCACCGATTCCAAAATCAAGTCTTCCTCCGCTGATCACGTCAAGAGTCGTGGACATCTTAGCAACCAGAGCGGGATGCCGAAACGTGTTTGATGTCACTAAAGTCCCGAGGCGAACCGACTTTGTATCCGTAGCTAACGCCGGCAGCAACGTCCAACAATCAAGGTATGGATGCGCATGCTTCTCAAGCGGCAACCAGCCTTCGTACATGTGATCGTTAAGCCAGACAGAGTCATAACCAAGGCGCTCACACTCCAACGCCACATCCCGAACTTCCCGATAGGTTGCCACAGCCGAAGGCAAAACGATGCCAAATGTGTAACGTTTCACCACCAACACCTATGGTAGATTGTTCTTGGAACAAACTTAAAAGATTGCCGTCCTATGCATGATCATGTGGACATGCCAAAGTACGGGACTCAATGATGCAGATATATCCGGTACTAGCAGAATAGCCAAAAATTGCCCATCTGAGCCCCAGAAGACGTGAACCTCAAACTCCCGCTGTAATTCTCTTTCACAAGAGCGTTGGTTAAAAAGGGTTCAGACGCCTGTTCAAGATGCGATGTCAGGCATTTTGGCAACTGTCTATTTTTCCAGTATTTCTGCCAACTTGTCTTTCAGAATCTTACTAATGGTCTCAGGTTTTCCTCGACCTCTTACCTCTTTCATTACCATGCCCATGAGTATTCCGAAAGCCTTGTCTTTCCGCTCTCTTATGAGCGCTACATTCCGGTCTATCATCCTCTCAACCATCGCTTCAAGTTCCTCTTGCGGAATCATGCTCAATCCGATCTGTTCAAGCGCTTCAATCGGTCTGGCTTCTTCATGCTCTGCAAGCCAGGCGAAAATTTCAGGCCAAGCTTCTTTCGTTGTTTTCCCCGAATCGATGAGCTTGAAGACTCCTAAGATTTGCTCATTTGAGACTCTATCAATGTCTACTCCATCGCGCTTTAGAGCCTTCAAGGTCTCTGTGAGAGTGGCTGCTATCACCGTTGGCGACACCGAAACCTCTTTTGCAGTAAACTCGAATAGGTCTTGATATTCAGAGTCAAGGAGCTGCCTTGCGAGTTTTTCATTGATGCTGTACTCTCGCATTAACCGATTCATCTTTTCTTCTGGAGGTTCTGGTAAGTGTGAACGCAATGTCTCAAGGTAGCTGTCACTGATCTGTATCGGTGGAACATCCGTCTCGGGATACATTCTAGCAGCACCTGGCCTCGGTCTCATGTAGCGTGTTGTTCCGTCGGGATTTGCTGCTCGTGTCTCCTCCGGAACGCCTCTTAATGCTTCCCTCGCCCTTTGGACCACTGCTTGAAGAGCATCAATAGCCCTATCTTTCGCATCAGCAACGAAAACGACACAGTCTTCATCTGCCGCTTCTGTAAAACGCTTGAGCTCCTTTACCTCGTCTTCTGTTACTCCGTAGGCTGGGAGCTCATCTGTGTGAAAGATTCCTCCGACCCTCCCCCAGAATCGAGCTCTCTCGGTCATCTCCTTTCCAAGTCTAATATCTGGACCTAGTTCAGCTCTCAAGAGTCCAGCGAATTTTGGCAGTCTAACCGAAAGCACGCATCCGTTTTGGTCTATGGCTCTCTTGATAACTCGAGAGTTCGTTTGCTTAAATATGAATGTGACGTCGATGAACTCCTCTCGTATGTTCTCCTCTTTCAGCTCACGTTTTACTAGCTCGTCTCGAATTGATAAAAGGCCTAGCTGACGTTGAACCTCATATTCAACGACCCTTGAAACGAGCTCTAACTCTTGAACACCCTTTATCTCCATGAGCGCGCCGTCTCGAATTGAAATGTTCAAATCCTGGCGGATAGTTCCGATTCCCCTACTAACTTTTCCAGTAGCTCTCAGGATCTGCCCTATTGCCAACGCGACCTTCTCAGCCTCTTTCGGCGAGGTGATCACCGGGCCAGTAGTCACTTCAATCAGAGGTATTCCTAGACGGTCAATCCGGTAGTGGATCAAAGAGCCTTCTTCACCCATCTTTCTGGCAGCATCCTCTTCTAGGCTTATGTGTTGTATCGGAACTCTCTTTTCGTCAACCGTCATCATCCCATTCAGCGCCACAACGCAAGTCCGTTGAAAACCGGTGGTGTTGGAACCATCTATGACAGTCTTGCGCATAATGTGAACCTCATCCACGGGGTTCGCGTCCGTCATAATAGCCACGGTTAGTGCGATCTCTAAGGCTTCTCTGTTAAGTTCATGAGGCGGCTCTTCATCCATCTCCACAAGGCAGGATGTCTCGTTGTTAGCCTCGTATAGGATCTTAACACCCTTTTGAAACTCAAAGAATGCAGCTGGGTCAACCTGGCCCAGCTCGCTTTGAGTAGGCCTTAGCCTCCTAAGAAAAGTTACTTCAGGTTCACCTTTAAACAAGTGGGGCTTGCATTCGCAGAAGAGCTTTCCACGCGTGGCGAGTTGTTGGTGGCATTCCAAGCCCACGAGAAGCCCGATCTTGTCATAGTCCAACTTCAACTCGATTCCCTTTTCCTTCACATCTTAATCGTTTTTCCAGATGTTTCATGCGCTATGTTTACCGCGAGGAGGTTCTTTGCTTGTTCAGGATCGTCAGATTGTCCGAGAGCCCATGATAGCTTCACGAAAGCAGTTTCCGGAAGCATATCCTCAAGGGGGATCACGCCTATGGATAGAAGGTCTCTACCGTTCTCGTAGACGTTCATGTTTACTCGTCCCCAGATGCACTGCGAAGTCATAGCTACGATCATGTTTTCCTCAACGGCTCTCTGAATCGATTGGAAGCAACGTCGACTTACATGGCCCAGACCGGTTCCCTCAATCACTAATCCTCTATACTCTTTCTCCACCAAGAAGTCAATGATCTCTGAATCCATACCAGGACAGAATTTCAAAAGCTTCACTTTACTGCTAAATCTTGGCTTCAAGATTAAGTCTCTATCGGGGTCTCTCCTTGAATAGTCATCGGTCAACATCATCACGTCGCCATTCCTAATCCTTGCTATCGGATTGACGTTGACGGATCTAAATGCATCCCGACGGCTCGTATGACACTTCCTCACCTTTGTTCCTCTGTGGAAAACGATAGACTCGTCCGAGATCGTCTCATGCATAGCCACAACTACTTCAGCGAATGGAGCCTTCGCCGCAGCCAGAACACCCCCTATTAGGTTGGAAGCGGCGTCGGAGCTCGGTCTATCTTCCGACCTCTGAGCGCCAACCAGTATGACGGGTACGGGTAGATTCTGCAGAGCGAAGCTCAGAGCCGCAGCCGTATACGCCATCGTGTCAGTTCCATGAGTGATTGCGACGCCATCTGCCGCTTCTTCGATATGTTTGGCCGCAGCTTCCGCGATCTTTGCCCACTGTTCCGGTGTCAGGTCCTCACTGAAGAGGCTGAACAAGATCTCTGCATCTACTACGGCGATATCTGATAGTTCGGGTATGATGCTGTAGAGATCATTCGCAGAAATGGCTGGGCGGACTGCCCCAGTTCGATAATCCACTCGACTGGCAATTGTCCCACCTGTGCTCAGTACGGCAACTTTGGGTAAGCCCACCTTTTGCTCAGGCACGGGAGGCGGGTTAAACGTGAGCTCTGTTTTTGGCCCTATCTTTTCGATCCTCGTTGTGGGCGTTATCTCAACGCCAACGTTATACCCAGATCTCAATTTCAGTACAAGGTGTTTGTCATCACCGTGTTCTGGTCTGGGGATGAGAATGCCCTCATACGTTAACTCATCCTTCATGACACGGATGTGATCTTCGATCTCCGCTCCAGCTTCCTTAAGCAGTTTTAAAGCTTCTCCTTTATATCCAGGAAATTTACCGGCCAATTTCATCTACTCAACTCTTTCTGGAAGTAAATTTTGCCCGGAATCAATCCAGAAGATAGTGCAAATCACCATTTATTACTTTGCTCTCTCCAGAAAGATGAGAAGCAAGAATACAATTATGGTTATCGCCATGCCGACTGGCGTCCCCAGGAATATCTTTATGTAACCCAAGAGTGGGATTCGCCACACAACCTTACCGATGAGGTTTTCTTCCTTGACCTTCCACGGATCTTCAGAAGGGTTGTTATCTCCCTTCGTCACAAGGAAAGGAATATCACCGCTCATCTTGGACTTCTCTACTGCTCTATGGACCACGAAATCATTTGGATTGTTGGGTTTTTGGAAGACGATGATGTCCCCATTCTCATGATCAGCATTGATCTCGTCAAGACCATTGACTCCTTGGACGATAAGAAGATCGCCAATGTTTAGTGTTGGCTCCATGCTGGGCGAGATTGGCGTGTGGAGAGGATATTCTGTTCCTAAAGCGGCAATTAGTATTGTTCTAAAAAATAATACAATAATTACGACCAGGCCCATGAGAAGTAATGTCCTTACTGTCTCATTCTTCCAGAGCTTCCTGAGTTTACTCAAGAAGTCGCTTTTTTGCCTATTCGAACCCAACATCTCTTTGATGATCCTTACAGTGGAGTATGCTTAAAGGAGTCTTACACGCATATGAATCTATCTCTCAGGACGTGTTGTCTTCACCCGACCCTCATTCGAAGTGCAGTAAGATTGCCTCGAATATTTGACAGATTCAACTGGACTTCTTGGCAACATAGTCTACCATAGATTCAAAGATTATTCTACCATCACCATATTTTTTCATACTCTTCATCCTAGTCCAGTCTGGTAGTTGCCATCCGTAGTAGGCTCTTTCGGGGTGGGGCATCAATCCAAATACGGTTCCATCAGCGTTACATATGCCTGCGATATCGTGGAATGAACCGTTTGGGTTATCGGGGTAGTTGCCCGAAGCTGGCTCGCCATCTTCCCTGCAATATCTGAAGACGAGTTGATCGTTATCGTAAATCTTCTCTAGGTGCTGATCTTCTTTATCCTTCGGAAATAGGAATCTGCCTTCGGCATGACCTACAGGCATCCTTAGAACCTTTCCCTCCAGAACCTTTGCTGTGAATACACAGTTCCCTCTGTTTTCATGCCTCAGATAAACCCATCTGCAGCGGTACGCAATCGGCAAGTTAGTGGCCAACGCTGCTTCAGGATACTCGCTTACGCCGTCGAACCCAGGTAGTAGACCGGCTTCAACCAGCACTTGGAAACCATTACATATTCCAAGTACCGGTCTTCCTTCATCTACGAATATCTTCAGATCTCGACCAAGTTTAGCTAAGAAACCCTTTGCAAGGATCGCTCCGGCTCTAACATAGTCTCCAAACGAGAACCCTCCTGGAATGACCAAAGCGTCATAGTCAAGAAGGTTCCGTTTCTTAATGATCATGTTCAGGTGGCATATCTCCGCTTTAGTACTTAGCTCCTCGAGAGACCTCTTCGTCTCCTCGTCGCAGTTCGTTCCCCCAACCCTTAAGACGCAGATTTTCATGTCCTGTCTCTTCATTCTTTAAACCTCGAATGCACTTTTCCACGCATCTGTCAGGTCTGACAAACTTGCGGAGATGATTTTCTCGCCGCTCAAACTTTGGACGCAGAATTCTTTGTCCTTTCTAACTCTCCCAACGATTGAAAGTGTGCAACCTTCCATCGTCTTCTCAAAGTCGGCCTTGAATCTTTCAGGCACCTCTACAAGAAACCTGCTGTTCGACTCTGAGAAAAGGATCTGGTAATCCTTTCGCGTACCTCTAGATCTTGGAACGCTAGCCAGGTTGATGTTCATCCCGTATCCTCCAGAGAAAGCCATCTCGGCGGACGCTACCGCTAATCCTCCTTCAGAGAGGTCGTGGCAGGCACGTATGTATCCTTCGTCTATCGCTTTTGTTACCGCATCAAAAGCCTTCTTCGCGTGTGTTGCTCTGACTTTCGGAACGGTTCTCCCAACATAGCCTCTAAGTTTGTAGTATTCGGACCCGCCTAGCTCTGAATACGTCCTCCCAATCTGGTATAATAGATTCCCCATCTCCTTCGCATCCATGGATATGCTTTTCCGTACGTCTGGGACTATGCCGACGGCTGTTATCAGAAGCGTTGGGGTAACAGGTCCCAAAGGCGACTCGTTATATAGGCTGTCCTTCCCGGAGATGAAGGGAACCTCAAATCCCTTTGCGAAATTGTAACATGCCTCGCAAGCCCTCAATAATGAGCCGAGTCTGTCAGGTTTATCTGGACTTCCCCAAACGAAGTTATCGAGGAGGGCGATTCGTCTCCCGCCAACTGCTATGTTATTTCTGAGGGCTTCATCTATGGCTGAGGCTGCCATCCCATACGAGTCTATCTTCCCGTATTGGGGGTTCATTCCGCACGATATTGCAATGCCTTTCCACGAGTCGGATAGGGGCTTGATAATGGAAGCATCGCTTGGGCCGTCACTGATGCCGCACAAAGGTTTCAAGACAGTGTTTCCTTTGACCTCATGATCGTAAGTTCTTATGACTGATTCTTTACTCGCAACATTAGGCGATGCGAGAATCCTTAAAAGGTCGCTAGTCAATTCTTTCGGCTCTTCAAAGTGAGGCTCTACATACAGAGGTTTCTTCCACGTAGCGACTTTAGTGATTCTTGGTGGGCCAAATAGGAATTCTATGTCTAGCTCTGCGACCTTTTCGCCGTTATAATAGATTGTAAGTTTGCTCTCATTTGTCAGTCTCCCAATCACGGTGGCCTCAACGTCTTCCGTGTTGAAGATCTGGATGACACTGTCGACGTTCTCTTCCTTAACAGTGAGGAGCATCCTCTCTTGAGATTCGGATATGTAGATCTCCCAAGGTGCTATATTTAGATACTTCAATGGAACTTTCTCAAGTTCAACCTCGGCCCCACAACCGAATCTCTTGGCGGTCTCGCCTACTGCGCTGGATAAGCCTCCTCCGCCGAGGTCGGTTATTGAAGAGGCCAGTTCTAAGTCGCGTATGCTTACTATGGCTCTTTTGAGTTTCTCTTCTTCTATTGGGTTGGCTATCTGGACTGCTGGTCTTGAAACCTCTTCGGATTTCTCTGTCAACTCTAGAGAAGCGAAGGTTACGCCGTGTATGCCGTCTCTACCGGTCTTGCCGCCCGCCAGGACGATGAAGTCCCCAGCCCTTGCATCTCTTATGTATTTCTTTATCGGCAAGATTCCTATACACCCACAGTATACAACGACGTTTCCAACATAGCTCTCATCGAAGTATATTGCGCCATTTACGGTTGGTATTCCCATGTTGTTTCCGTAGTGGCCTATTCCGGCGACTACGCCTCGGAAGATATACTTAGGATGTTTTATTCCAGGCAGCAATTTCTCAAAATCATAGTCTAGAGGTCCGAAGCACAAGACGTCGGTGCAAGCTATTGGGTCAGCCCAAACTCCTAGGATATCTCTTATTACGCCTCCTGTGCCCGTGGCTGCCCCTCCAAACGGCTCTATCGCCGAGGGATGATTATGTGTCTCAACCTTGACTGCAATTGCATAGTCTCTCTCGAAGTGTATTATGCCGGCGTTGTCCTCAAAAACAGAGATACACCAAGGCTTATTCAGCTCCTCTGTTGCTCTGACAATATACGTCCTCAGAAGGCTCTCTATCTCCTTGCCTTCGGGCGTCTTCACGGTTCCTTTAAAGGTCTTGTGATAACAATGCTCAGACCACGTTTGACCAATTGTCTGCAGTTCGATATCGGTCGGGTTTCTATGCTTCTCTGAGAAGTGTATCTTTATCGCTCTCATCTCTTCAAGGTTTAGGGCCAGACCCATTTCTTCGCTTATTCTTAGAAGCTGCCCATCATCTGATTCGAGAACGTTTATTCCATAAAGCTCAAAAGCCAGATCCCTCTTGATGTATCGCGCCCAGCTCATCTCACTTCATCTACCCGGAAGGTATAGCTATCTTTAACCGGATTTGCTAGCAGCCTCCGGCACATCTCTTCAACGTATCTCTCCGCTTCTTCGAGCGAGTTACCCTGTAGAAGTATCTCATAGACCTTGCTGACGTCAACAGATCTGACTGGGTAATTGAGCTCTGCTAAAGAAGCCTTTGTAGTCTCACCTTCCGGGTCAGAGTGTCCGGGTTTGAGACCGACCTCAACTCTGGCGACATATTCCATACAAGACGAATGTATGGCTTCATAATTAAACTTTAATCCAACCAACCAACCACGGATTTACCGAGCTGATTCTGGAAAAAGACTTGAACCTGCCCTATAAGCTTCGGGTCTGGTGACATCTCCCGAAAACTCTAATTTTTTCTGGGTATCTAACATGTCCATTCACTCAGTCTTCTCCTTTACCGTTATGACCTATGACGGTTGAGCATAAAAGACTTGTGAAAGATATCTTCTGTTTTAGATAGAAGCGGGGTTCGGTTCTGTGAAAAAGAGGATTTAGGTCAAAGACAAGACTAATATGGTTCAGACATTGTCATATATTTCATAGACAACATATTAAGAGGGATAAATCTTGGAAGGTCTATCGTGGAAACGTTTTGGATATCATGTAGTCTATGATGCTGATATTTACGATGCAATCGATTTCGCAAGCAAGCACGGCTTTGGCTATTCTATGCCTCTCTCAAAGCTCTCCGCATGCAGATTTAGTCGCCCTTTTCAAGTAATAAGTAGTGCTTGACATCTGTACCGTAGCCAGTAGCTTGATAGGTATGAAGACGCCAACCTTGGTTCTGCATATCAGCAATTGCCTTAGGCACTTCTTTGTGGTGATTAACTTGTAT
>CAZQDW010000021.1:10726-12593 GCA_964592315.1 uncultured Candidatus Bathyarchaeia archaeon | reverse complement strand
TCAACCAGTTCCTTTAGCATTTTCTCCAGGTTATAGTAGCCTTCTGGCGGTTTCTGTCCTCTTTTTGCCGTTGTGACAGCGTCGCCGAGGAGGAAGATGTTTACCTTCATCTTCACGGCAGCAGAGGTTAAAGCTCTTGCCAATCTTAGAGCGTTCCAGACTTTTTCATCTCCATAAGGAGCACTGTTTAGGAGTATTGTCACGGTTTCCAAACCAGTCACCTCCCTTGTTAGGTTGTCCGATATTATTGAATCAATTTCTGATGATAAACATTCACCATACCCACTGCACTCTAAGGAACCCAGATTGACGGAAAGTGCGAGATTCTCGCCTAGGAAGAAAGGGTTTGCCAAAGCGGGGCAGTAGGTGTTAAGGAAAGTTTATTTTTTGACTAGATATTTGTCAGTTATGAACGTAGTCCTCATAATGTCGGATACATTCCGAAGGGATCACTTAGGCTGTTACGGGAACGATTGGATATACACGCCAAATATCGATGCTCTGGCGAAACAATCTGTCGTGTTTGACAGAGCTTACACAGCCTCTTTCCCGACCGTTCCTAATCGCAGAGACATAGCTACTGGTAGGTTCACATTTTCCTATTCAGACTGGAGTCCGCTACCACGGGACGAAGTTACCTTAGCGGATATGCTCCGGGAGGCTGGATATGTAACGATGCTTGTTGCGGATACCCCTCACATCCTTAAAGACGGATACAACTTTGACCGTGGATTTGACGGCTGGATATGGATTAGAGGGCAAGAAAACGATAGATACAGCACCGACCCTGTTGATTACAGATTTCCTTGTAGCCCCAAGAAGCTCAGATCGCCTAATAACACTGTGAAACAGTATCTACGGAACGTCTCAATGAGGCATTACGAGAGCGATTATTTTGTAGCCCAGACGATGACAGAAGCAACCAAATGGCTCGAACGCAACAAAAAACATGAAAAGTTCTTCCTATACGTGGACACATTTGATCCACATGAGCCTTGGGACCCATCTCGATGGTACGTAGATCTCTACGATCCTAGTTACGAAGGGGAGGAGGTAACTTATCCCGTTTACGGACCCTGCGAATACTTGACGCCAGCCGAGCTCAAACATCTTCGAGCATTATACGCTGGAGAGGTTACAATGGTTGATCATTGGGCAGGGCTCCTACTAGAAAGGATCAGAGATCTAGGTCTTTGGGACAATACAGCAGTAATTTTCACAAGTGACCACGGGTTCTATCATGGAGAACATGGCCTCGTTGGAAAATCCATAATAACTGAATCAGCGCAAGGCTTGGCTCCACTGTATGACGAAGTGGCTCGTATCCCTTTGATCATACGAGTGCCGGAGATAGAGCCCCGTCGTTGTCAACCCTTGGTTCAACCTCCCGATTTGATGCCTACGATTCTTGACTTGGTGGGAGGGAGAATTCCCAAGACGGTGCAGGGCAGATCGCTTCTCCCCTTAATGAGAGGTGAGAACCCATCTTGGCGCGATTTCGCTGTCGCTTCGCCGAGCATCATACACGGCCCGGTTGCTGGTCAACGTATCTCAGTTGTTACAGACGAGTGGTTCCTCATCTACTGCGGACAGGTTGATGAGGCTCTTAGAGAGCTACCAGCTGAACGTAGAACAAGAATAGTAGACGGGTTTGAACGCCTGCAGAAGATTGTCGGTGGAAGACCGAGGAACGAGCTATTTCACTTACCTAAAGATCCGCATCAGGTCAATGATCTTTTTGAGGAGAATGTGGAGGTAGCAGAGGAGATTCAGGCAAAGCTCCTGAGGTTTTTGGAGATTATCGGAACTAAAGAGGAGATTCTCCGATACTGGAGAAGACTAGATCATTCGTCTTGAACGATCGCGA
>CAZQDW010000021.1:0-10626 GCA_964592315.1 uncultured Candidatus Bathyarchaeia archaeon | reverse complement strand
AAAGCCAGTGGACGAGAGCTCAGGGTATCCCCTAAGGCTGCTAGTGAGGTTTGCGCCGCGATCAAGGGTATGAAACTGGATGAAGCCAAAGATTTCATCGAGCAAGTTGTCTCGATGAAGAGAGCAATACCTTACCGTCGATACAAGAAGAAGGTCCCGCATCGACACGGCTTGGAAAAGTCGCCCGCTGGACGATTTCCAATCAAGGCTGCACAGGAGATATTGGGAGTGTTAGAGAACGCTGAAGCCAACGCGATGCACAAGGGTCTCGATGCAGAAAACCTCCGAATAGTTCACGCATCCGCATACCCAGGCCTTCAGATCAAAAGATATGAGCCACGGGCCTTCGGCAGGACATCGCCACGCTTTGAAACACTCTGCCACGTTGAGATTGTTCTGGAACAAAGAGGTGAAACCTAATTGTCCTCAACAAGACACTTCATAGATGAGTCCGTAAAGAGAACAGAGATAGACGAATTTCTGCGCAAAGAATTTGAAAGAGCCGGATATGGTGGGGTCGATATCACAAGAACACCTCTGGGCACAAATGTAGTAGTATACGTTATGCGACCAGGCATACTAATTGGACGCGGCGGGGTGACAATAAAAAACCTTGCCAAGGTCTTGGAAGAAAGGTTTCAGATGCCAAACTCCCAGATCTCTGTGGCCGAGATTGAGGTTCCGGAGCTTAACGCGCAAGTTATGGCTTCCCGAATAGCTGCAGCTCTGCAGCGTGGTGTACATTTCAGAAGAGCTGGATTCTGGGCTTTAAACCAGATAGAAGATGCAGGAGCTCTAGGCGTAGAGATCGCTATCAGCGGAAAAGTACGAACACAACGGTCTCGAAAGGAGAAGTTTAGAGCGGGCTTCATACCCAAAGCTGGCGATCCCGCCATCAAGTACGTTAGAAAAGCATCGGTGAATGTTCAACTTAAACCCGGAATCTTGGGCGTCAAGGTGAAGATATTGCCTCCTGACATTAAGTTCCCAGATCGGATTCAGATACTTGAACAAGAACTGAGTTCTGAGGCTGTTGAGGAAGCAGTTCCAGAAGAAGCGGCAAAAGAGGCTGAGCGATAGGTGCCCATCTTGAGAATGAAGGATCTACGAGAGATGTCTCCTCAAGAACGGAGAAGAAGAATGGAGGAGATCAGAACGGAACTGAGAAGGTTGAAGACGATGGTTGAGGCCGGCGGGGCCGTCGAGCATCCTTCAAGAATTCGGGAGCTGAGAAAGGCGATAGCACGCATCCTTACGGTTGAGAACGAAGCGAGACGAGGAGTAGACAGGAAGTGAAGGTGACGCCGGAAATACTCCAAGAGGAGTTCATAGGACTCGAAGCGAAGATCCTTGAAAGTGAGAACCCAAGTTACGTGGGAATATCAGGTACGGTTATTGATGAAACTCGGAATACCTTAGTATTACTCCATAGTAACGGAAGGAAGGTTATACTGAAGGAATTATCAGTCTTTCACTTCAGATTGTCTGACGGAACAATTGTAAAGATCGATGGAAAAGCCATAGTCGGCCGGCCTGAAGATCGAGTTAAAAGGAGAATCAGGAGGCGTTGGTAATGGCGATTTCGACCCTTAAGAAACCCAGAAAAACATGTGATGACAAGAACTGTCCTTTCCACGGGACATTACCCGTCAGAGGGCGGGCACTGGAGGGTGTTGTTGTAAGCACCAAAATGAACAAGACGGTGATTGTTAGATGCGACTTCTTGAAGTATGTACCGAAGTTCAAGCGCTATGAGAGGAGACGTAGTCACATACCTGTACATCGTTCTCCATGCCTACAGGTTGCAGAGAATGACCGCGTGAGGATATCTGAATGCAGACCCATAAGTAAAACTGTCTCCTTCGTAGTTGTTGAGAAAGTGGAGGGTGAGAAAGTTGGCAGCGAAGGCTAAGGCGCGGGCCTTGGTGGCAAGTATCGGGCAGAAGCCAAAGATTTCAAGGGGGCTCCTCGCCGGTTCATTGATTAAATGTACGGACAACTCTGGAGCGAAAGTTCTAAGGATCATCCAAGTAGCCGCTTACAAAGGAAGGTTAAGGCGCGTTCCAGCAGCATCGGTTGGAGACATGGTATTCGCCTCGGTTCGAAGAGGAACCCCCGATGTGAGGAAAAAGATTTTTAGAGCCGTTATTGTGAGGCAGAAGAAGCTATATAGGCGGCCTGAAGGCTTTTGGGTTCAATTCGAAGATAACGCTGCCGTCATAATGACCCCTGAAGGTGAAATGAGAGGCTCAGAAATTCGTGGTCCAGTAGCCAGAGAAGCCGCAGAAAGATGGCCGAGGATTGCTAGCGCGTCGAGCATAATTATCTAGGGGAGTAAAAGATGAAAACGAAGAAGCCTGGCAAGCAGCGGAAAAGAATCTATCAAGCTCCTCTTCATAACCGAGGAAAACTTCTATCATCCCCGCTGTCCTCTGATTTGAAAACTCGGTTCAAAACCAATGCAGCTAAGGTAAGGCGGGGCGATACAGTTAGAGTGTTGAGGGGGGATAGGAAGGGATTTGAGGGAAAGGTCAGCCGAGTAGAGAGGAAGAGTTATAGGATATTTGTTGAAGGCATAAGCCGAGACAAAGCTGACGGAACAGCAACCCTGGTCCCAATTCATCCGTCCAAGATCATGATTACAGGTCTCAACCTAGACGATAAATGGAGAAGGAAGACTCTAGAAAGGAAAGGAGCTTTCCCCGAGGCTGAACTGCGCGAAGAGAAAGTCACGGAGGAGACAGAGACGGTAGGAGAAACAGAAGAATCAAGCAAAGCCAAAGAGGTTGGGGGAGAATAAATTGGGAAAAATGGGCGGCAGCAGACACTTGAAGAGAGAAATGGCTCCGAAATTTTGGCCTATTCACCGAAAGGAATTTCAGTGGACTGCTAAACCCAATGCTGGGCCACACCCAATTGACCGCTGTATCCCATTAGTACTTGTCCTTCGAGAGATGCTTCATTACGCAAAAACAGAGAAGGAGGCCAAACAGATAATCTCCCAAGGTAAAATAAGGGTTGACGGAAAAATTCGAAGGGATGAGTTTTTCCCGGCAGGACTAATGGATGTTATTTCAATCTCTGACAGTGGGAAGCACTTTCGCTTATTGCCGTCTGAAAAAGGATTGACACTGCATCCAATCGATGAAGCTGAAGCGGATTTCAAGCTTTGCAGGGTCGAGAATAAGAACACAATCAAGAACGGGCATGTACAACTTGACCTCCATGATGGAAGGAATTTGGTAATCCGGGTGAATGACCCCCGGAATCCAGAAGAGGACACGTACCATACACTTGACATCCTGAAGATAAGGCTTGAGGATCAGCTCATCCTTGAACATCTCAAGATGTCTGAAGGAACGCTCGCCATGTTTATTGACGGAGAGAACGTTGGCAAGTATGGAAAGATAGTCTCTATCAGTGAAAGCGGTCTGAAACGAAGAAAGTCACTGGTTACGATAGAGGATGAGAATGGCGAGAAGTACCAAACAATAATGGATTACGTGTTTGTAATAGGCGACGAGAAACCTCGCATCTCTCCGCCAAGAATGGAGGGTGACTAATGTCCCAAGAAGAGATTCAAGAGAAGTGGAAGAAGAACCCGATGCTCAAACCCAGGATTGAGAAAGTGACCCTTAACGTTTCAGTTGGGAAATCGGGTGAACCGTTGGAAAAGGCTATGAAAATTCTAGAGGAGTTAACTGGGCAAAAGCCTTGTACACGTAGAGCTAGGAAGACTATACGGGATTTCGGCATTAGAAAAGGTGAGCCTATCGCTTGCCTCGTCACGCTGAGGAAGGAGAGAGCGCAAGAGCTCCTCAAGAGGGCCTTTCACGCCACTGAAAACAGAATTTCTAAGAGCTCCTTTGATCTGCGTGGCAATTTTTCATTCGGCATAAAGGAGCATATAGACATACCTGGCACGAAGTATGTACCAGATCTCGGCATAATAGGCATGGACATCGCGGCAACAGTGGAGAGACCTGGATACCGAGTGAAACGCAGGCGTCACGCTAAATCTAGAATAAGCTCCAATCACTTGTTGACGGCTGAAGAATCTGTGTTCTTTCTGAAGGAAGAGTTTGGAATCGAAATCGCGTAGAGGAAGACATCATGGAAACACAGAGAGATCAAGGCGCCACAAGGAAACGGAAATACGGTAAGGGTAGCAGGCCTTGCAGGCGGTGTGGCTCTTATGGGCCGATTATACGGAGATATGGGCTTAACCTTTGCCGCCAATGTTTTAGGGAGGTCGCTAGGAAACTTGGGTTCGAGAAATATGAATAAGGGGAAGTAGGGGATGGACACTCTCTCCAACGGGCTGGTTACGATCATGAATAGTGAATTGCGGAATAGGCGAGAATGCCTCATTGCTCCAGCCTCTAAACTACTGGGTAGGGTTCTCAGAGTGATGCAGCTTAACGGGTACATCGGTGAGTTCGAGTTTATCGATGATGGGCGAGCGGGAAAGTTTAGGGTACAACTCCTCGGCAGAATAAACAAGTGTCGAGCCGTAAGGCCTCGTTACCCCGTTGAGGTGGACAGGATTGAAAAGTGGGAGGTGGCCTACCTACCCTCGAGAGATATCGGAACGCTTATAGTTTCAACATCGCAAGGCGTTATGGCTCATAAGGAAGCTGAACAGAAGCGGATTGGAGGTCGACTTCTGGCTTTTGTTTACTGAGGGACTGGAAATGCGGCGATCTATTGAGTTGAGGACTGTTGAGATACCCGAGCACGTGACAGTCAATCTGAAAGGAAAGACAGTGGAGGTTATCGGAGAAAAGGGGAAGCTAGTTCGGGACTTCTCGTCTACGCCCGCTTCAATCTGGTTAGAGGATAGCTTGATCAAAGTTCAAGCCGATTGGCCTAGCAGGAAAGAGGCTGCTCTTGTGGGAACCGTCTGCGCCCACATAAAGAATATGATTACGGGCGTGACTGAAGGTATTACCTATAAGTTGAAGATCGTCTTCTCTCATTTCCCAATCTCCGTCAGGGTCGAGGGGAAAAAGGTGGTCATAGACAACTTTACTGGTGAAAGAAGCGGTCGGGTTGCAAAGATCTTGGGTGACACAAGGGTTATCGTACAAGGTGAGGATATAATCGTTCAAGGAGCAAACTTAGAAGACGTCAGTCAAACAGCCGCAAACATAGAGCAAGCTACTACCGTTAAGAAGCGTGACCCAAGAGTCTTTCTTGACGGAATATATGTTTACGAACGGAAGAGAGGGATGACCCATTGAGCCAAGACAAGGAATTTCAAAAGCGGAAAATGCCAAGGCCGTTGAAGAGGAAGAAGAAGCCGGAGTTTCGACGACAGGAGAGCTGGCGGTATAAAAGAGTGAAAGAGAGCTGGAGGAAGCCCCGGGGCTTGGACAACAAGATGAAAAAAAGAGTTAAAGGCTGGCCTCCTTCACCAAACAAAGGTTACCGAGACCGGAAGAGCCTAAGAGGAATTCATCCCTCAGGTTTTCAAGAGGCCATGATTACTAGCATAAACGATCTGGAAAAGGTTAATCCAGAATACGAAGCCGTAAGAATTGGCCACACAGTTGGCGATAGGAAAAGAACTGAGATAATTAGCAAGGCCAAGGAGATGGGAATTCACATCCTCAACCCTGGGAAAGCCGAAGAGACTGAAGAACCGACTTAGAAATGCCGCAAGCCCATGGAGTGAAACGGTTTGAGCCTTAAGAGCCAACGCAGAATGGCCGCTGAGATCCTTAAGATAGGTGAGACAAGGATCTGGATAGATCCAGATAAAATAGAGGATGTGGAAGGAGCCATCACGAGAGAAGACATTAAGAGGCTTATTCGTGAAAAGGCTATTCATCCGATCGAGAAGAAAGGTGTAAGTCGGGCTCGTGCGCGTGTCCTGCATGAAAAGAAGAAGAAGGGATTAAGGAAAGGATCTGGCAGCAGAACCGGATCTCCTGAGGCACGGGTCTCTCGGAAAGAGAGGTGGATGATGAAGATCCGAGCTCTTAGGAAGAGGCTACGTGAGCTAAGAGAAAATCATTTGATAACAGAGAGTACATATCGGCGCCTTTATATTATGGCTGGTAGCGGCTCGTTTGAGTCAGTGAAGGAGTTAGAACGTTACATCGATGCCCAGAGCTTGAGGAGGAGGCGTTGATGGCCAAAGGCCCTAGGTACAGAGTTCCTTATCGTAGACGAAGGGAAGGAAAAACCAACTATAGGTTGAGGAGGGCGCTTGTTCTATCCGGGTTGCCAAGGCTCGTTGTGAGAGGATCTGTTAGACACATCACGGTTCAACTAGTTAGGGCGGAGGATATGGGTGACAAGGTTCTAGCATCGGCTCATTCCGGAGAATTACTCAAGCATTACGGTTGGAGAGGCAACTGCGGAAATCTGCCAGCGGCTTACCTAACAGGGCTCTTGGGCGGCAGGAGAGCATCTGCCAAAGGCGTGAAAGAGGCCATCCTAGACATTGGTTTACAGTCGCCTTCTAAAGGCGCTCGCGCGTTTGCCGCTCTCAAAGGGTTCATGGACGCTGGAATAGATATCCCCCACGAGGAAGGCATTCTCCCAGTAGACCAAAGAATTGAAGGACAGCATATAGCCGACTACGCAGCTCGATTAGCATCTTCGGATAGGGATCTCTACACTCGTATGTTTTCGAAATATTTGTCAGCCGGCTTACCTCCGGAGGGGGTTCCTAGACATTTCTCCGAGGTCAAGGAGAAGATAGTTTCGAGCCTAAAACAGGTAGGATAGGAGTGAACTAGTATCAGCGAGTGACGGATGTTCCATTCCGGCCTAGCCCGTCTATATTGGGGACGTTGCACTCTAAGTCGGCTGATGGCGTCTAACAAACCTTTATAAGTCTAAGTTGAATATCCAACTTAATCTTTAAAAGAGTTGGGATCCTAAATATCCCAGATGTGGTGCACTTACCCCGAACGCTCATGATCACTGGGTGTTGAAGCATTGAGCATAGCAAAAAGAGAAAAAGAAAGAACAGGAGGTATTGAAGAATGGAAGCCTCGTACGCGTTTAGGCAAAACGGTTCTTGAGGGCAAAATATCTTCGGTTGAGGAGATCTTTACCGAGGGTTTAAAGATACGTGAACCTCAAATAGTCAACGTTCTTCTCCCAAACCTCGAAGAGGAGGTTGTAAATGTAAGCCTAGTGCAGAAACAGACAGACGCTGGTGAGAAAGCTCGGTTCAAGGCATTGGTTGTGGTTGGGAACCGCGAGGGGTTCATAGGATTCGGCTCAGGAAAGGCAGCTCAAGTCCGCACAGCTATCGAGAAAGCTTCGACAAACGCTCGTCTGAACATTACAGTCGTCAGGAGAGGGTGTGGGAGCTGGGAATGCGGATGCGGTCAACCCCACTCGCTCATGTTTGAGACTACTGGAAAATGCGGAGGAGTGAAAGTCAAACTTGTCCCAGGACCAAGAGGCTTAGGCCTAGTCGCAAGCGAAACTGCGCAGGTAATCTTGCGGTTGGCAGGTATCAGAGACTGCTGGACAAGAAGTTATGGAGCAACGAAGACTGTACCTTCATTTGCTTATGCTGTTTTCGACGCCCTGAAAAGAACATACCATGTTGTTACGCCTAGAGACTGGGTGAAGTAATGTGGAGAATAGGAAATGCCTCGTAGCAGTGAGGATTCGGGGCCTCATTAACGTCAGGTCTGAACTCAAAGAAACTTTGAGGATGCTCCGTTTGAATCACAACTGCCACGCCGTTCTGATCGATGATCGGCCATCATATCTAGGCATGCTGAAGAAGGCTGAGAATTTCCTAACATGGGGTGAAGTCTCGAAAGAAACAATATCAATGCTTTTGAAGAAGAGAGGAAGAACGAGCGGAAACAAGAGGTTAACTGATGAATATGCCAAAAAGGTTAATCATAACTCGCTGGATGACCTAGCCGAAGCCATTTGGAAGCTGGAGGTCGAGTGTAAGAATCTTCCAGATATAGATCCCGTCTTCAGGCTTAGTCCACCAGAGAAAGGATTTAGGGGCGGCGTCAAGAAAAGTTGTAGTCTAGGAGGCGCTCTGGGATATAGGGGTGAAGCCATAAACGATCTGTTAAGCAGGATGGCGTAAACTAGGAAAATGAGAGATCAGAAATGACTCACAAACTCAGGAAGGTCAGGAGGCAACGGGGATCAAGGACCCATGGGTACGGAAGGGTTGGCCAGCACAGGAAGAAAGGGTCTAAAGGTGTAAGAAAGGCCGGACGCCATAAACACTTATGGTCTTATGTCATTACCAAGGAACCAGACTACTTCAAGAAAGGTGGGTTTACATCTCCTAAAAGTCTAGGCAGAGAGTTCAACACCATAAATGTAGGCGAACTTGAGGAACTAGGCCAGAAGATCACCTATGAAAAGAATGTTCTAGGCAAAACCGAGATCGTCATAAATCTCAAGGAGCTAGGCTACGACAAGCTTTTGGGGCAGGGGAGGGTGACCAAACCGACCCATGTCAAAGTTCAGTTCTGCTCAGAAACAGCAGCCAGAAAGGTAGAAGATGCTGGCGGTCAAGTTTTAGTCGAGAAATCAAGCTAATGTTAATTACTATTGATTCCAATAAGAGTTGCTGAGGGAACGAGGTGGCAGGTAGATTCCTGAAGGCGTTTGAACCTATCTCGAGGCTGATGCCTGAAGTTAGGGCGCCTGAAAGAAGAGTGAGGTTAGCTGAAAAACTGTTCTGGACTGCCGGAGCCCTAGTACTATATTTTGTTATGTGTGAGGTTCCTCTCTACGGTATTGGGGGTGCTGGTGCCCAAGATAGCCTCTATTATTACCGGGTGATATTCGCCTCGAGTAGAGGTACGTTGATGGAGCTAGGAATCGGACCCATCGTTACAGCTGGCTTAATCTTGCAGCTCCTTGCAGGATCAGGCTTTGTCTCATGCGACTTTTCAGATCCTGACGATAGATCTCTCTTCACTGGTGCCAGCAAGGTTTTGTCCGTGGTCATGACTGGAGCACAGGCTTCCGCTTACCTGATAGGGGGACTCTTCGGCAACCTGGACGCAAGGCAGTCCATAATAATCTTCCTTCAGCTCTTGGTAGCAGGTATAGTGATAATGCTTTTGGACGAGATGATTCAGAAAGGTTGGGGAATTGGAAGCGGAATAAGCCTCTTCATAATGGCGGGTGTTGCCCAAAATATCCTGTGGGACTCCTTTGCAATGGTACCAGCGCCGGGAACCCAGCCGGCAAGGTTGTATGGTGTGATATCAGCTCTCGTAGGGGCTCTTGTAAGCCGGAGCGCGCTGGACAACATTATACTCAGCCCGGAAAATTACCCATCAATCTTAGGCCTTGTCACAACGATAGGTGTCTTCCTCTTCGTAATCTATGCCGAAGGAATCAGGGTGGAGCTCCCACTATCCCACGCTAGCTACCGAGGATTCAGAGGTAGGTACCCGATTAAGCTGCTCTACGTCTCCAACCTGCCCGTGATCTTTGCCTCAGCCCTCTTTGGGAACGTCTACTTCATATCTCAACTTATCTGGAGCAGATTCAACCGTGACAACTCCAGTATTTGGCTCAATCTTCTGGGTCAGTTTAACATGACTGAGCAGGGAAGGGCTGAACCCATCAGCGGTCTGGCCTATTATGTTATTGCACCCAGAGGCTTCTCAGATGTGATAGGCAGTTCTGAAACACTCATCAGATCCCTTGTTTACGCATCTATTCTGATCGCTTTCTGCGTCCTGTTCTCCCTTGTGTGGCTGGAGGTGGGCGGGTTAGACCCGAGAACTGTGGCTAACCAGCTTGTCGATTCGGGAATGCAGATCCCTGGATTCAGAAGGTCAGGGAAGCCCGTTGAACTGATTTTGAGGCGCTACATACCCATCGTCACCGTACTTGGTGGACTAACTGTAGGTCTGCTTGCAGCTATATCAGATTTCCTCGGAGCGTTTGGAACGGGAACAGGCATATTGCTTACCGTAGGCATAATATACCAGTACTATCAAGAACTGGTCAGGGAACGCGTTACAGAGATGTATCCTGGTATTGAGCGTCTCCTAGGAGGGTGAAAACGGTATGCTACCAGAGATGCTGCTTTACCGACCTTTTTCAACTTTCTTTGTGATTGCATTGGCGTTCGCAATATCGTTGTCGACCACCCTGCTTAATCGCAAATTCATGAATAGGGAGCAAGCGGCCGTTTGGCAGCATGAAATCAACAAGTGGAATGCTGAGAAAAATATGGCTAAGAGATCTGGGGACAAAAAGCTTCTTGCAAAAGTTAAGAAGCAAGAGCCAAGGATGTTGCAGCTACAGTCAAAAATGTTCTCACAACGGATGAAGACTTTTCTAATAACATTTGTTCCATTAATTGTACTGTGGCAGGTTCTCATCGGATTCTTTCAGAACATAGCTGTTGCCTATCTGCCCGGATTTTCCGTTGGACAGATTTTTGAGCTTCCCTTCTTTTGGTGGTATCTCATTTGTTCCTTTTTTGTCGGAACAATACTCTCCCGCATATTTGGCGTTGAGATGGAGATGGGGTTAGGAACAGGCACCACAGGAACCAGGTAGATCGGTGAGGAAACCTTTGCAGCGGCACCCTGAGAAACCGGCCAGTGAGACTAAAAGGCGAAAAGTCGTCGTATGCATCTGCGGGATGGCGGG
>CAZQDW010000020.1:0-12615 GCA_964592315.1 uncultured Candidatus Bathyarchaeia archaeon | reverse complement strand
TTTTCTATGGCTCCATGGGTAATCGCGGTTTATCCTGGAGTTGTGAGTGCAAGAGGTGTTATTGGAGGCTTACTGAGCGGTCGCTTAAGTACAGCTTTCCATATTGGAACCATGCGACCTCGATTTTTTAACAATACCGAGAGTTTTTACTTGCTTTTTAAGGCAGTAACGGTTTTAACCCTTGAAACGAGCGTAGGAATGAGCTTGATCGCATTTTTGTTTGGAGCATTTCTGTGGCGAGCTACCTTAATGGATCTGTTTGCAGTTCTAAGCGTGATCGTGGCTACGATGGCTTTGGCACTGGTCATAGTTTCTCCCTTAACGATGGTTGTTTCCTTCATATCTTTCAGAAGGGGTTTAGACCCAGACATTATTCTGTATCCGGTGGAGTCAACAGTCTCCGATGTTCTAATCACGCTCTGCTACGTATCCGTTTTGAGTCTGTTCTTTCTAAATAACGCTTTTGGATTTTCTATAATTATCTTGCTATGTTTGACTCAAACAGTTTCTGCCCTATGGTTCTTGCAAAGAAACTTGAAGAAGAAAGAATTTGTCAAGACCCTCAAGGAATCTTTTTTTACATTAATTTTTGTTGCCTTTATCGTAAACATAACAGGTTCAGTTTTGGGGAAAATCAGTGAGATAATAGGTGCAAGACGCGAGATCTATGCAGTATACCCTGCTTTGATCGACACAATAGGCGATATTGGAGCGGTTATTGGCTCCACAGCGACCACAAAACTTGCACTTGGCACTCTTGAACCCTCTTTATCAGCTGTGGGAAATCACATGAACGAGATCATCGGAGCTTGGACAGCGTCAATTATCATGTTTGTCATCTATTCAACTCTCTCACTGTTACTGCAAGGAATTCTCACACCAGATATCTTCATAAGATTCACCTCACTCTTATTAACTGCAAACATTTCGGCAGCATCTTCAATAATCGCGATATCATGGACAGTAAGTATCTTCACATTTCGAGGAGGCTTAGATCCAGACAACTTCGTCATTCCAATCGAGAGTTCTCTAGCAGACAGTATAACTACAATCTCGTTATTTGTTGCCTTGGCTTTGATCGCCTGAAAATCCTGATGAAGCTAATTGTAGAAAAAAGAAAACATTAAAAATATGTCCCACTATTCCAATATAAATGGTTAAGAGGATTTGAATTTGAGAGATTCTGAAAGTATGCGTGTTCTCGACAAGATTGAATATAAACCTATGTCTGTTCGCGAGATTCTAGTTAAGATGAAAGATCTTTCCGAGTTTATGATTGATCTCGCTTATTCTGCAGCACTCTTAAATGACAAAGAACTCGCAGATGAAGTTATGCGCTTAGAAAAGCGTGTGGACACACTCACTTACCTTTTGGATATGAACGTCATGGTCGCTGTTAGAAACCCTAGCGATGCAGAGGCTCTAGTTAGCGCAGCAGTGGTATCATCGGCGACAGACAAAATTTCCGACGCCGCCGCAGATATTGCCGCTATAGTATTGGGTGATATAGGTGTTCATCCAATTGTCCGTGACGCTTTCACGAAAGTGGAAGAACGGATATGTTGCATCAAAGTTGAGCCAAAATCTGTTCTTACTGGCAAAAGACTAGATGAACTGGAACTGGCAAAGATTGGAGTCAACATTATAGCAATTCGACGAGAAAATGAGTGGATTGTTAACCCCAAACCCGAAGAGAAGATCAATGACGAAGATTCTCTCATTGTAAGGGGGACTCCCGGTGGAACGATAGATCTTAGAAACCTCGCAAAAAGGTTTCCTCAAGAAGGTGGAGGACTGAATCTTGGCGTGGGCCAAGCCTTTTCAAAAGATTATTGATAGGTTAGTTGAGCTGAAGGATACATCAGAGCTTATGATGGATCTTGCCTACTCGTCACTTCTCTTTGAGAGCCGAGAATTAGCTGAAGAAGTGCAAATACTTGAAGAACGTATGGACAATCTGCATACAGAGTTTGAACTCCTCGTCCTAGCGAGCATTCCCAATCCAGAAGAGTCCAAAGACTTTTTAGGGCTAATCCGCTTAGGGGTAGTTACAGAGAAAATTGCTGACGCCGCATCCCAGATTGCCGAAGTCGTTCTAAGAGGTCCAGAGCCTCACGCAGTTTTGAGACTTGTTATAGAAGAAGCTGCGGAGACCGTGAGCCGTGTATCAGTGTCAAAAACATCGTCGCTGGTTGGCAGAACTTTGCGCGAAGCACAAATTCATGAGAAAACTGGAATGTGGCTTCTAGTCATCAGAAGAGGCGAAGAATGGATACGTCCTAGGCCAAACTCAGTAATCAACGCAGGCGACATTCTGGTTGCTTCAGGCTATGCAAAAGGGAAAAAAAGTTTGCAGAGAATCGCGTCTAAATAATATTGTAAGGAGACATAATCTTTCTGTATGTTTCCCTATGCCGAGAATTGATACTGCCTGCGCCAGGATTGTTAAGTAGTTTTGGTAGCCTTTTGAAAAACACTCTGGGAACATGTGTTCTCAACGGATTTGAGAGAACCCTCAAAGTGGGATATTGAAGAAGTGATCTGCATTTTTGAATGTTAGCGGATATTGACGATCGGTTGGGGGAAGACTGTTGCTGAGATGAAATTCGGAAACCAACAAGCCAGTAAGAACAGCGAAAGTCGGGGAATTTTTCAATCATTTGTTGAAAAGTCGAAATGACTAGGGGGTTGACCGCAAACTTTGAAGACGCGTGCAAAGTCATAAGAGCATGTCGCTAAGAATCAATAACGCAAGTCCTGTGGTTAACAGCAACCAGACAATCTTGCTCCATGCAAATCCCGCCGCCGCCTGTATCGGCACGAGTTTAGAGATGATCAGAAGGAGGTTTGCAGATTCTCTTTATGGAAAGGTTCTGCTCGACCAACTCGGTTCTGAGATATCAAAGGTTCAAAAGGGTTAAATACTCTGCACATTCACTCTTGAAAGGTGATTGCTGTGAAGGTCTGTATCTCACTAGACATGGAAGGTATCTCTGGAATAACACAGCTCTCACAGATTGAGAGGACCTCTCCGGAGTTCCAGCATGGTAGGGAACTTCTAACGATGGACGTAAACGCCGTTGTGGAAGGCGCGTCGGAGGGCGGTGCCACCTACATAGAAGTCCATGACACCCACGGAAGCAAAAACAGAAACGTTCTGATAGAGAAGCTTCACGCGAAAGCAAACTTGATTCAGGGTTTCCCAATTACACTCTTCGAAGGCATCAGCAGAAAGTTCGACGCACTTTTCCTTGTGGGTACACATCAGGGCATTGGCATGCCTGGTTTTCTAAGCCATACTTTCACTGAAGAAGATTTCACAGACATCCGAGTGAATGGCGAGACAGTGACGGAGATAGAGTTGACCGCTGGACCATTCGGCGAAAAAGGCATACCCGTGGCACTCGTCACTGGCGATGATCTAACGTGCCAATACGCTCAGAAGGTTTTTGGCACCGTTGAAACCGTGCCAGTTAAGAAAGTGATCCATCGCCTAGCCCTGAACTGCTTACCATTAGAGGAGGCTCACGGACTTCTAAGAGAGGGGGCGAAGCGAGCTCTTGAGCGCCTTGAAGAGTTCAGGCCCTACGCGCCAAAGCCGCCTTTTGTGTTAGAGATAGACTGCGCCAATACGTTTATGGCTAGGTTCTTTGCGAAGCTCTCCTGCCTAGAATATGATGGTGCTAGGACCGTACGATACAATACGGAAAGTTACATGGATGTCTACAACATGACAACCGCCTTGTTGTACCTGTTGATAGGCTTGAAGCACACCTGATCCATCTTAGTGAAGTAGGTACATTGTTCGATCATGATAAGCAAGCATAAGGTGTGAACCCAAATTGACATACAGGTACTCGATTCCGTTAGAGGCATTTGGTCTGCACAGAGACCGCTTCTGTGAATACGGAGAACAACGAACATTAGACGAAAAGACTAAGCTTGCGCGTACTGTAGAAGGTCTGGACGGAGTCAGCGCAGCCTATCTTCGGTCGATGGACATAACTCCCCTCAGGAAGGCGCTAAATGACCATGGAATTGGATTTTCACATTTCACAGTTGACCTAAGCAGAGATCGCAAATGGCTGACGGGGTCACTTACATCTCCCGATCCCAGAGTGAGGATAGGAGCTATAGAACATATCAAGGACTGCATGGACGGTTCAAAGAAAATCGGCAGCTCTTTGGTCAATCTCTGTCCGATGGGTGACGGCTATGACTACCTATTCCAGGCTCATTACTCTAAGGCTTGGCAATGGCTTATTGACAGCCTAAAAGAAGCTTGTTCGTATCGGTCTGATGTGAAGATTTCGGTCGAGTACAAGAGGAAAGAACCGAGAACCAACATATACGTTAGCGATGTTGGAAAGGCTCTTTATGTTTGTGGGAAGGTTAACGCCGAAAATTTAGGGGTCACTGTTGACTTCGGACACTCATTGTTGGCAAGAGAGAACCCCTCTGAATCAATCTGTCTGGCTGCTCAAGAGAATCGGCTTTTTAGTGTGCACTTGAATGACAATTTTGGAGATTGGGACTGGGATATGATTCCAGCCTCCGTAAGCTTGCTGCAATGCCTAGAGGCGCTGATGTGGATACTTAAGGTTGGATATGAAGGCTGGATCTTCATAGACATGTTCCCATTCAGACTTGACCCCGTTAAGGCAGCAACCCAGAGCATAGAGAACCTCAGAAGGTTGATAAGAGGGATTCAAGAAGCTAATCTGGATATGATTGAAGAGAAGATGCGCCAACAAGACTATCTAGACGCGCTGAAGATGATGCTGGAAAAAGCTTAGCAACTCTACCACCGATGGACCTACTTTGCGTGAACAAGATGATCATCTTGTTCTTTGGGCCTCTAGCAGTTCTCTGCGATCGAACGTCAGACTTGTCACTTCTGAAAGAAGTGACAGATCAGGTCATGCGCTATCTCCTCAAGAGTGACAGGATTTAACACGTTATCGGAGATGTCATGTTCACCCGTCGGTACCACTGACGCGATTATTTTTCTCACCTCAATCTGACCTCGCACCTTGCTTCGACTTTTCCAGCAAACTTACAAGCAGAACAAGACACATGGGAAGCTCCGGACCTAAGGCAATCTGGATGTAGTCGGGGGCCGTTGCCTTAGAAGATGATCCTCCTGATTAAGACTTTCCGAACACAAAGTCATATTCACTGATAAGCAATGCGCGGGTAGACAAGACCAAGGCTTCGGCTCCTTGATAGGACATTATACGGCAGAAATCATTAAGAATCTCATCTGCCTTTCACAAGACACTTTCAAATGTCGCAAAGTGCGAGACGATGTAGAAATGGGTACCGTGGTATCTACTTCCGGTCAAGCGTTTGAGGTTAACGGAGAACCGACTTACCATAATCGGATGTACAAGGGGTGCGAAGTTGAAGGGCTTCTGATGAATAGCAGGATGGTTCAAGCGGTTTTCGATGACGAGAATCCTGAAACTCGTTTGAAATGGCGCTATCCGGACACAAACCTTTGGGACCCTGAAAGAAACACTGGCGAGTTTGTTGACGCGATGGAGAGCTGGCGAAACAACGGTTTGCTGGCTTTCACCATCAACTTTCAGGGAGGGAACCCTATGGGCTATGCGAGAGACCAGCCATGGCATAACAATGCCTTTGCCTCTGACGGTTCCCTGAAACCGGCTTACCTCAAACGCATGAAGAAGATACTAGATGAGGCTGACCGATTAAGTATGGTCGTAATCGTCGGATATTTCTATTTTGGTCAAGATTGGAGGCTTGAGAACGAGGCTGCAATCAGAAAAGGAGCTCTACACGCTACAGAATGGCTCCTTGAAACCGGACACAGGAACATCCTCGTGGAGGTAAACAACGAATGTGATATACGCTACAGACATGCGATCCTAAGAGCGCCAAGGATCCATGAACTGATTAGTGAAGTCAAATCGATAACGAAAGGCGGTAGAGGGTTCCTCGTCTCAGCGAGTTTCAGCGGACAGAGGGTTCCTACTGGTAATGTATTAACTGCGGCCGATTTCATCCTAGTCCATGGGAACGGTCCCGAGAATCCTCAAAGACTAGAAGAGATGGTGAGAGAAATACGCAATAACTCGAAATACCACGATCAGCCAATCGTCTTCAACGAAGATGACCACTTCAATTTTGAACGAGACTCCAACCACCTTATGAGCGCCTTGAAGAATTATGCGTCTTGGGGATACTTCGATCCAGGTTCCAATAACTATCGGGATGGCTATCAATCTCCACCCGTTAACTGGACCATAAACACTGAGAGGAAGCGTAGTTTCTTCAGGAAACTAAAGGAGATAACAAGTGCTTAGTTATGTCAGCTCCAATGATCCTAAGTAAAGGAATTCTCTGCGAGCTAAAGAACTGGGGGAATCACTGTGCGAAGGAAGTCGCCGTCATCCCAAGGCCATGGTCCGTCGCCAACCCGAACGACCACTAGATCAAGTGATGGAATAACGTAGCACTTGTTGGAATTGAAGCCCATCGCAGAGAAGGCATCTCTGGGAATACCTTGCCACAGAGTTCCTTGTGTATTCACCCACCAAGTGTACCCATAGTCCTTGTTCAACAATTGGGAAGTCTGAGTAGCTTTCTCCATCCACCAGCGTGGAACAATATTGCGACCTGCCCAGATCCCGTGATTGAGAGCAAGGTAACCGAAACGGGCAAGATCACGAGCGGTTATGTGAATCCCACCGTTAGGAAGAGTGTGGGGACCAATAATCCTACCGCCTCCTCCAATGGAGTCCCAGTGGATATTTTCAATCCCCACAGGATCGAATAACCGATGCTTCAGATAGTCTCCAAGATCCATTCCCCTAACTTTCCGGAAAACCAACGCAAGGTGGGCGAAAGCGGGATCACTGTAGTCCCATCTCGTTCCCGGTTCTCCCCAGAGTTCAGAAACCCATATGCCGTCTACTGTTGAGCAGCGACCTAAAGCCAACTCAAACGGGCCGAAGCCATTAGAGGGACGGAGACCAAAAACACCCGCATCTTCCCCCTTGATACACGAAGTCATCGTAAGCAGATGCCGTATTCTTATCTGCTCCTTGCGCGGATCCGTCAGAGGGTAACCCTCAGGAACGTACGAGTACGCAAAGCTGTCCAAGTTAAAGTCTCTTCCACTCGGCAGCCTACCTTCAGCGCTATCCTGGAAAAGCATACCGTATGCGGTTCCCGTGAAGGATTTCGTGCATGAGTAAATGTTCCGGAGCGTCTTCTCGTCAGCATTCCGATACCACTCTCCCACGGCATATCCGTGACGAATGACTAACACACTTGAACTTATTGCCTTTCGAACCAGCCGACTGTCAGACGGATTAAGGGTTCTCTGCTGCGATGATCTGGGATTTGCTTCTGCCTCTAAATTGCACTGCCAAGCTAACTTCAGCTTGGTTGGGTTCATCCTACCAAGGGAATAGATATGCTTCAGGTTTGAGAGTGTACGCTAACCACCTTCCGATTCAGGCGGGGAAAATATGTCTCGCCATCCGCTGTCGCAATCTCACCAAGCAGACTTTCTGAATATTTCGATAAATGCTTTTTTTGATATCAGAGATATCGTGCCTTAAAAAGGCTTGGCTGTGCTCAGTACTGACTATCGCCATATATAGACATGAAAAGAAAACATTGTTCGCATTGAACGATATGAGCGGAAGTGCACGTGTTCGAGAAATTGTCGACTGCCCATTCTGTACGTTCAGAGTTTTATTTGCCAAGCTAGCCCTGACCACGGAGAATTGACCGCAAGGTATATAGGCATATTTTGACAGTTAGGGGTTAAGGTATATAAATAACTGAAACGTGTGTTGATGAGGTTGCGTGAAGAAGATGTCCAAATTCTCATACCTGAAGTTCGAGGTACCGAAAGAGGTCGCCGATGCAACTTACGAGACCGTCCAGATTGCGACGAGAACGGGCTCCGTACGGAAAGGGACAAACGAGACGACGAAGGCCGTTGAGCGCGGACAGGCTAGGCTCGTCGTAATAGCTGACGATGTTGACCCTCCCGAAGTTGTGGCACACCTGCCGATCCTCTGCAACGAGCGAAAGATCCCGTACGTCTTCGTTCCCAGCAAGGCCAAACTGGGGTCGGCCGTGGGCATAGATGTTCCTTCCGCCTCGGTCTGCATAACCGAACCCGGCGAAGCCTCAGAACTCATGAAGGAGATAATAACCAGGGTTGAGAACCTAAAGAGGGCTGGGAAGACTTGAGCAGGAAAGAAGAATCCGAGGAGATTCTAACACCAGCAGACGTCATCCAAGTCATAGGTAAAACAGGAACGACTGGAGAGATAACACAGGTCAGGGTTCGGATACTTGAAGGACCCGATAAGGGACGCGTCATTACGAGGAACGTGAAGGGGCCCGTCCGCCTAAACGATATTCTAATGCTCAGGGAGACAGAGAGGGAAGCTAGGAAAATAAAGTAGGCTCCCTATCTCAACATAAGCTATTATCTGAGACTGGAAAGTTTTATACATTAATATCTAACCCTTGGAGATTACTAAGGAAATTAGATCAAAGGACGGTTCATCGATGCCGAGAACCAGACAATGCTCATTCTGCCGATACGAGTTCGTCCAAGGAACAGGCATAATGTACGTAAGGGGTGACGGTTCAATCCTTTGGTTCTGCTCAAGTAAGTGCAGAAAGAACGCGGTAAATCTTAAGAGAGACGCCAGAAAACTGAAATGGACAAAATACTACAAGAAGGAAGAGAGACTGGCTTAGGCTTTTTACGTAACAACGATGATTTTTCAACTAACCCAGCTTGGTGTACGTCTTGTACATCAAGAACTCCGAGACTATAACCTACGAGTTCTCGGTAGGATAATGAAGTGACGCTATCTGCTTAGTATCCGGCCCTCTTATCAACTACGTTTATCAATGGTTTGCCATCTATGTATCTGACGAGATTCTTGCAGAAGATCTCAACTACTCTTTCTGCGTAGCGCGGCGTCGATCCTGAAATGTGCGGCGTTATCACTACGTTCTCAAGTTTCCAGAAATCTGAGTTCTCCGGAAGCGGTTCCTCCTCGAACACATCTAGGCCCGCCCCCGATATCCAGCCTTCTCTGAGGGCTTTTATCAGACTTGCGTTGTCTATCACTGCTCCTCTAGACACATTTATTATATATGCGCTCGGCTTCATGAGTTTCAGCTCTTCTTCACCGATCATGTGATATGTTTCCCTTGTCAAAGGTACGGTTATAACTAGATAGTCCGACTCCTGCAGAAGATAGCCCAAGTCTTCAATTCCTAGAATTTCATCCACGTAGGTTGGCCTACTGATCCTTCTCTTCTCAAGGGCTAGAACCTTCATGCCGAAGCATTTGGCTTTCGAGGCTATCTCCATCCCTATATTTCCAATTCCTAGAATTCCAGCGGTTTTATCTGCGAGTTCGTCGGGGGCAAGTCTAGCCCATTTCCGTTCGAGCTGAAATCTCATAAACTTGTGCAATCGTTTGGCGAACATCAGCATCATACCTGCAACCACTTCTGAGATGGGTATTCTGTGGACACCACTCGAATTGGTCAATATAACTGAAGAGTTCACGAATTCTGGGAATAGGTATCGTTCTACTCCTGCACTCGCGGCGTGAACCCATTTAAGTCGCCTAGAAGCCATCAACATCTCTTTATCGAAAACTCCGCTGTCCAAGATGATCTCAGCTTTCCCAACTAATTTCAAGGCTTTCTCTTTATCAGTTGCAGGCTCAACTGTAATGTTACCGGACACCTTTTGCATCTGTTGAACATGCTTCTCAGATATCTCATGATAAGTTGACAGGATTCTGATTTTCTCTGACATCTCGATACCTTCTCATTCGTTGAATGCGATTATGGAAAGGAGTTCCAGCAATTAATACATGCGTGTTGCTTTAAGTTCCCGCTTCAAAAGATAGACGAAGAGAACGGAAGTTTGCGGTCTGTTATTCCAGTCCGGCTGCTTTCCAGACATGATCCAACGATTCACCCGTTATTTGGACGGCTTTTGACACGGGCATTTCTCTTAGCTTCTTCGAGAAAGGCTCGGGTGTAACTGGGCCCTCATATCCTACTTCTCTTAGAGCTTTTAGGAATCCCACCAAGTCTATGGCGCCTGTCTCACCTGGCAAGCATCTAGCACTATCGATCTGCTCGTCTATCGGAATTCCGGGAGGAGCATCATTAATGTGAACGTAGATCACGTGTTCGCCCTTCAAACGCCTCAATTGGTCTAGAGTTCCGTGGGAGGTGTACCAGTGCCAACTATCGAGAAGTAGCCCCAAATTTCCGGATCCTATAGCTTCGCAGAGCCTCAGTATACCATCAATTGTGTGTATGAACTCGTACTTATGGTTGATCCTCAAAGTTCTAGGGGCCACAAACTCCAGTCCCAAGAGGCACTGATGATTTTCCAGGATATCAGCCACTGGCCTCAAACGTTCGACATGCCTCTCGAAATTCTCTTCAAACGGCATTTCATCGGAGAAAGGCAGAATCCACGTGAAAACCCGGTTGCAACCGAGTGCATGCGAGATCCCAGCATATCTAGGCAACTTCTCAAGGTCTTTGCAGTATGTTTCCTCGTCACCTCGAAAGTTTACTGGTAACCCCCAGCCTCCAAACTTTAGATCGTTTTCCAAAAGGAGACGTCTAACTGCTCCTGTCGACCTCGATCTGACGAGCATCTCCATTTCAATGGGGTCGATGTCTATGCCCTGGAATCCTCCGATCTTAGCTGCCTCTATTGCTTCCTCGTATGGAAGCTGAAACCCAAGAGCTCCGGGGTTTAAATTCTTATACATCTGTATTTCGTTCTCCTGAATTCAAGTGTTATTCCAGTCATGTAAAAGGCTTTCTTTGATATTACTTGCAGACGTTATTTTAAGTTTATGTCGATATTAATCCTTTGAACGTCAAATCCGGAGTATTGAACCTAAGACGAAATATGAAAAAATGGTGCTGCCGACCCATTTGGACAATTGTACAGATTGACGCTGGGTGTTCTCTCCTTTAATCTCTTACCTCCAGAAGTTCCACTCTCTCCGGGAGTACTTATCCCTGTACAGGTTTTGAGTGGTTTCCTCCTCTGAGAGTTTGAGCTTCCCCTGAGTCAACGTTATAGAGAAAGCTCTCTCGAAACCTCGTGCCAATGCTTTTTTTACCGTGGCCATATCGATATCCAAGCTCAGTTCATCTTTGAGCCTGGTGACAGGTTTCCTTATGCTGGTAGCTTTCTTGCCTTCCCGATCTTTCCTTGAAATATCGAGCACGTTTACCAGCATATCTAGGTCAGAATTAACGAGGACCGTCCCGTGATGGAGTGCTATGCCCTTCTTCCTCGACTGAGCTGAGCCGGATATTTTCTTATCCCCGACACATATATCGCTTAGGGGCCTAAAGGCTGCCGCTATCCCAACATCCCTCAAACCCTCAACCACACCGGAGCATAAAACCTTGTAAGACTCTGCGATATCCAAGCCCCTAATAAGGCGGTGGCTGGCATCCACCACTATCGTATAGTTTAAATTGCCAAGGTCCTGGTATACAGTTCCGCCGCCAGTGAACCTCCTAACAATTTGAATATTTTCCTTTTCACATAATGCTAGGTTGATCTCCGCCTCTACCTTCTGGGAGTATCCGACCACAACCGCACGGGCGTTCCTCCAGAACCTTACGGTTGGCGGAGCCACTTTCTTCATCATAGCGATGAATATGGCCTCATCAATGGCCAAGTTCATCGCAGCGTCTTCGGGCGTCTCCACGTTTAGCAGTCTCCATTCCTCTACACGAAGCGCTCTCCTTACTTTGTTCAATGTCGAACCCGTCACCGCCATGAATGTTACCGAACAATTCTGAGGATGAGGTTTGAACAGTAACCGTAAGCTTTTGAGGAGCTGTAATCTAGCTCTTTAGCCAAAAGAACCAGTTGTGCCGATTCTTGGTTACGAACTCGTAGGCTTCCTTGATGTTGTCGGTGATGGTTCTATCCTTCTGCGGATCCAATCCACAGACTTCCTTGAGGACATACTCGATCCCGCGCGGGAAGACCTTTTCCGCAAAGATCCGGTCGTTCTCATATAGGGATCCCCCCTCGTCAGTTCCTCTGAAGAGCATGGCCGAAGCCGTACCGATTGTGGTGCAGGGCGCTGGGATCTCGTGCTTTTGCTCAAGGCGTAGGGCACCAATCATCCTATCATCTCTTGAGATTTTTCTGGAAATGTCCCTTCCAACTCGGTAAATGGTATCTCCAAGAGCTTTGTTAGCGAACCTACAGATAAGGTCGCTTATATGTGGCTTCATATTCTCCTTGTTGAACTCTTCGGGGTACTCCGCGATCAAAGCTCTCCCCGACTCCCACATAGCTCCCTCGACTGTCCTTCGAATGCGGTCGTCAGTTATGGCTTCCCATATATACTTCATCTCTGGGTTGGTGATATAACCCACGTACGCAGTTACAGCGTGGCCCATGTTGTGTATGAAGAGCTTTTGGTCAACATATGCGGTCATATTCTCCTTGGCTTCCAGGCCTTGGACGTTGGGGATTTCTTGTTTGAAGCCTCTCTTGTCAGCAATTAGTATGTTGTAAGCCTCCGCGAATACTAG
>CAZQDW010000019.1:0-12735 GCA_964592315.1 uncultured Candidatus Bathyarchaeia archaeon | reverse complement strand
AACCTATATAAGTCGCCGGACTCGACATCAAACCTTCCTATCATCTCATCTTCGGGAACCTCTTCTATCCAAGACTTCAAGACTAAGGCTGTCTTAACCTCGCCCAGAAACTCCTCGTATGAGACTCTGTCAGCCCATTCGTCTGGCTCCTTGAACATGAACTCATCGTGGTGCTCATCAGCAAATACCGCTATTTTATCTGTCTCTGCGCTTGAAGTCCTGAGTTTGGGGAACATGTCAGGTGTATGCGCAATCATGTGAAGGAAGCTCATATCCGTCAAGATCGGGGCACGATTGTGAAGGGCCTCGCGAATTGTGATGGCGGAAGCGGGATCGATATAGAGCTGGCAGACCCTCCTTCCGAACTTCGTCGGATAGACTTCTTCTCTGTCCACATCTATCATATCTTCATCATACAGAAACTTCAAAATCTTGGCGATCATCCCCTTGATCGTCCGTATATCATACTGATACGCGTAAAACGTATTGCTGAAAAAGTCATAGATGCCCTGTTCCGAATGGGCGAAGTCAGAAGCGATCGTAGCCAGGACATGAGACCTTAATATATTTTCAACGCCCAGTCTAGACCATATACGCTCCGGCTGAGCTAGGACATAGCCACTGAAGAGGTAATCCCTTTCATCATCGGTCTTCGCGATCAGAACCGATTCACCCACCTTATCATATCTCGGCCGTCCTGCGCGTCCAACCATCTGCTTGTACTCCAAGACAGAGATTGGGTAATAGCCGTAACCAGGCTCATACCGCCTATAGTCGCTTATGATCACCATCCTAGCTGGAAGGTTGACACCGAAAGCCAAGGTAGGCGTAGCCGCGAGAACTTTCAACCTCCCCTCGCGAAAAGCATCTTCGACGATCCTCCTATGACTTGAAGATAGTCCAGCATGATGGAAAGCAACACCATTTCTAGCTAGTTCGGCTAGTAGCTCACTTATTCTTGTACGCTCGCCAGCTGTAAGGATCGCTTCAGTAACCCGTTCCAATGAACGTTTAAGAGGCTTCGAGAGGAAATTGCCAAACTCAGCAGTTGCTTTCTTAGCCAGGTTTACGGCGTTCTTCCTAGTGGAAGCGAAAACTAGGGCTTGTCCGCCCTCAGCCATCGCTTGAAGAGACAGATTTACAAACTGGTTTCTAGTCTGGTTTCCTATCTTGACTGTTCCTCCGTCCTTAAACTGTATCTGGTCATCAAGGAGAACGCCCTCCCTTAGAGTGACCGGTCTCCACTCAGTTGTGATTGGTACGGCATGTAGCCACTCGGCAACTTCTTCTGAGTTCCTTATTGTGGCGCTCAGCACCAGAAGCTGCAAATTTCGGCCTATTTGTCTGAGACGAGCCAAAACAACTTCAAGTGTCGGTCCTCTGTCGGCGTCGTTGAGCAGATGGATCTCGTCGGCGACTACAAGGGAGAGGTTCTCTAGCCATTTAGCCTTATGCCTCAGGAGCGAGTCACACTTCTCGTTGGTCATGATGATTATGTCATATCTGGCCAGCCAAGGGTCACTGCTGTCAAAGTCGCCCGTGCTTATGCCCACACTTATCCTTCTTCCGTCTCCCTTCTTGATCGTCGTATACTTCCTGAACTCTTGGAATTTCTCGCTGGCTAGGGCCCGAAGCGGAGTCAGGTATAAGACTTTCCCGTCATTCTCGAGCACATGCTTTACGGCACACAATTCGGCTACTAGAGTCTTGCCCGAGGCTGTGGGGCTTGCTAGAACAAGGTTTTTGCCTTCAAGCGCTCCGGCTCGAATAGCCTCTTCTTGCGGTGGATAGAGTTCCTGAATGCCAGAATCCAATATTATCTTTTTAGCCGGGTCAGGTATCGATAGATCCTCGATCCTCAAACTCCGCCACTTTTTCCTCTGTGTCTTTTCAAGTCTTCTTTAGGTGTCCTCTTCTAGGCTCGTAGACCGTGCCTTCTCTGATTAGTTGTCCTATCAACCGATCAGCCTCTTCATTCGTGACTTCAAACTCTGAGCTTAGCCTATCCAGCAAAGCCGACTTTTCCACCATCCCAGTCTCCTTCTCCATCTCAATCAATGTGCCTAGGACAACCTTCAGCCTATCACGTAGGCTTTTCGGTTTGCCAGTCATGATTATATCGATGTCAAACTTCCGCGAAGAGACATCGATCCCGACCTCCTCAAGTGACCTCTTCATGATCGCTACGGCCGCCTCAGCGTCTTCTGCCAGAATCTGACCCCTAAGAGCAGCGCGGGCTCTAGCTTCGGCTATTCTGACCAGCGACTCAAGTTGACGCGCGGTTATCGCTATAGGGGTTCCCTCAGTCTCGCTTGCTGAACGCATAATCAAGTAGAATTCCTTAAGCCGTTCCAGCGCTTCAGAAGTCAGGACAGGGTTTATGGTTCTAGCATAGCTGATGTACTTTCTAAGAAGGTCCGGAGGTATCGGCGGTTCCTCAGGGATGCTACGCCTAGTGTGAAGGCTGAGTATGTGCTCAGTCATCTTCGAGTCTTGATCTTTTTCTGGGATGTCCCTCAAGACAAAGATGAGATCGAACCTTGAAAGTATCGTAATTGGAAGCGAGATGTTCTCAGCAACGGTTCTATAGGGTTCGTATCTCCCAAGAGCCGGATTAGCAGCAGCTAAGATCGCTGCTCTTGCATTTAGGGTTGCGACTATGCCTCCCTTCGCTACTGAGACCGTATGTTGTTCCATAGCCTCGTGGATGGCAACCCTATCTTCAGGCCGCATCTTGTCGATTTCATCTATGCAGGCTATCCCTTTATCTGCAAGCACGAGCGCACCTGCCTCAAGCGTCATCCCACCCGTCTTTGTCGGTAGAACCGCCGCAGTTAAACCCGCAGCCGTTGTTCCCCTACCACTCGTATAAAGCCCTCTGGGCGCAATTCTCTGTACGTATCTCAATAACTGCGATTTGGCTGTGCCGGGGTCCCCGATCAATAAAGCGTTCATCTCCCCACGAATGCTTATATCTGGAAGATGCTTTGGAACACCGCCTAGGAGAAGATAGACAATTGCCTCTTTGATGTGTTCGTACCCGTAGATTGAAGGCGCTACTGAGCGGATGATTTTCCGGTGTATCCACGGATCCTTTGAGTGCTGAATTATCCGCCTCTCCTCTTCAGGCGTGATCAACAAGGTTTCAGCCTCTTTACTGGCTGAAGACACAAAGTTGGCCTCGATCTCCAAGTTGAAGGTCCGCAGTTTTCCCACTCTCGGAAAAGACGGTGCCTCTGCACGAACTATGCCAACCACAAAAACCCGATCTCCGGGTCTAGCAACATCAACTATATCTTTCCCTACGAGATCGGTGTCGAGATTTCTAGGTGTCTGTCCGGGCGGGAGCTCTTCAGGATACTCTTGTATCCTAATTTTTTGCGAGTCTACGAACTCAGACTTCTCTTGGAGGAAGTCAAAGAGTCCGGTCCTCCCGCACCCAGGATTTGAGCACCTTAAAGGAAAAGAAAGAAAAGTTCCTGTCTGAGGCAGAGATATCTCGGTCTCACACCTCTGACATTTGAACACGGCATTGGTGACTAGAGGTTGAACAGTTGTAGTCCGGATGATTATGCCTTCGACCATAACTAGCTTGCCGACATGATCTGATCCTAGGTTCCTCATAGGAGTCAAGGATGGAAGCCCGGATAACCTGACCGTAACGCCCAAATCCTTAATCTTCTCCGCATATACTGGTTCCTCAAATCCGAGCTGATCAAAGGCTGCGCCGCTTGCATATTCCAAGTATTCATCAGGACTTTCGATCAGGCTTTCAGCCAAAAACTGGTCTGCCACCAGCAAGTCTTCATAGTCCACGACTACTGAAGTCGATCCTTTGATCGCCATTTGCGCGAGCCTTTCTCGATATTTCTCTGACTTCAAGAAGTTCTGAAATCGCTCCTGTGGCTTTTCAACTAGCAATTCCGTCAATTACGGCTGTCTCCTACTGTAGAATTTTAGCCTTCCATTCACTTATAATTCTTCTCAAATCCTCGTACAGTATCCTTTCCTCTACAGTCAGATTCCTGAGAAGTTGATCTATGCTCTCAGATGCCGAGGCGAGAGAGATTATCTTCTTCAATCTGCAAGTGAGAATGTCTTGGGATAGCCACCCGGCCCTTTCGTACTCCCTCATTCTCTCCATGCTGCTCCTAGAGGAAGACTTCAACTCGGCGAGCAAATAACGCAGTTTAGGATAGAACGTTTCTGGCAAAGAAGAGACTTGACTGACTGATTGTATACGCTCAGTCCACTGGATCCTCAAGAGCCTCGCAATATCGAGCATATCTTCCTCGGCAAACCGAACAACACCGCCTTTCTCCAATTGCCTGGCTATCCAAAACTTGATCGAGTACTCGTTTCCCTCCTCGAAGGGGCCAACCTCCAGGCCGACGAGCTCGAACTTTGGTGAACTTCTAACAGCGATAACCCTCACCGGGCTGTTCTCAAAAACGAAATTCACGTCCTCTATAGCTGACACATTCGCTGACAATTACTAAGCCCCCTATTCACCCAGACAGAAGCGATATAAATCATGCTGAATCGTCGATATAAATCTCATTCGCTTCTTATCTTATGCATATAGATCATTGTCGCAATGTTTAAAAAGGAGAACGATGCTCAAAAGGTGACTGATTTATATCTACTGGTGTTCAGAATGCCCGAACGAGTTTCATTCAACTCTTCTTATCTCAATGGCAAGTCGACGACGGGAACAACTACTCGCGTGAGAGACGTAAGCTGCACAAGCGGTATGTGCCCCATATGCATCAGAGAATGCCCAATACTATGTGAAATCTCATTATCAGGCTTCAGAGGTAGAGAAGCATTATATCCAGAAGTAGAGCAGTATGGATTCAGTACCGCAGGAGCCTTAAAGGACTTCGGTCTAGACTGGTCCCACTTCAACATCTTATCCGCTCTTCTAGGTGCCCAAGGAGTTGAAGCAGACCCAGATGTGGCGATATTCCCCAACGTAGATGTGACCACCGAAGTAGCAGGTATACCGCTAAGACTGCCAATAGTAACAGGTGCCTTCGGATCTACTGAAGTTGCAAGAGTCAACTGGGACGGCTTAGCGATCGGCGCTGCCCTTTCAGGCATCCTCATAACGATAGGCGAAAATGTATGCGGGATGGACCCGGAAGCCAGGTTTGAAAACGGTAAACTGGAATACTCCAAAGAGCTCAAACGTAGAGTTGAAACATTCAGAGAATTTTGGGATGGGAGATACGGGGATATAGCGGTTCAGACAAACGTAGAAGATCAGAGGCTGGGCGTGGACCTATATGCCATATCAAAACTTGAAGTCAACATCATCGAAAGAAAATGGGGTCAAGGTGCGAAGGCAATCGGAGGAGAAGTTAGGATCAGAGAGCTTAAAGAAGCGATTATTCTCAAGAAACGGGGATACGTCGTTCATCCAGATCCTGAGGACCCGACGGTTCAGGAATCCTTCAGGGACGGTGTCTTCAAATCCTTCGAGAGACACAGTAGAGTAGGGATGCCAAGTGAAAATGATTTTCTCGAGGATATCGATTGGCTTCGAGAGCAAGGAGCTAAACACGTAACACTTAAGACTGGTGCCTACAGACCCTCTGCCGTGGCGTTCACGATGAAGTTAGCTTCCGAGGCAAAGATCGAAGCGGTGACCTTCGATGGTGCGGGTGGAGGCACTGGTATGAGCCCCGTTCCTATGATGGGTGAGATGAGCACACCGACGGTCTATCTGGAGGCGCAAGTTCTGAAATGCGCAGAAATCCTTAGAAAGAAAGGAAGGCATGTGCCCGACTTGATAATCGCTGGCGGATTCATAAGTGAGGCGCAAATATTCAAGGCTATAGCGATGAGCAACTTCGGCGAAGGCCCCTATATTAAAGCCATCTTGATGGGGAGAGCTCCGCTGACAGCGGCCATGAAGGCTTCCTACTTCAGTGAGCTCGCGAGAGAGGGTCGATTACCCAGGGCGTTCGCCGATTCGTATGGGACGACGCCTGAGAAGTTCTTCATCGTTGCACCTGAACTGAGGAAGAAGTTTGGAGGAAGGTCTGAAGAGATTCCATGGGAGGCCGTGGCCGTATACACGTACCTAACTGAAAGAATTGGTGTCGGACTGAAACAGTTGATGGCTGGTGCGAGAAAGTGGGACCTCAACCTTCTGGATAGAAACGACATCGTCTCGTTGACCGAGAGAGCGGCAAAGGCTACAAGGATACCTCTCATCGAGGAGATGGAGCAAGACGCGCTCGAAAGGATCTTAGGCTAGTTCCTCTCTCTCCTATTATCCTGTAACGCTCTCATGTCCGAAGGCATGTCGGTTTTTCTGAAATCTAGCATAGTATCTCCAGCAGAAGGAGCTTTATTTCCTTGATCTCGGGCAAGCCACAATATGTAACCTAGAGTCCGTTATGCCCGCTAACTTGTCAATCTCGTTAAGGTAGATTTTCTCAAGTTCTTCTATAGTTTCGCCCTCAATTCTTGCAACGGCATCGAATGTGCCGATCACAAGTCGTGCATCGCTGACTCCCTTTACCTCCCTGATCTTTGCAATAAACTTCCTCTTTGTTCCAGGTTTAAGACTCAGAAAGACGTAGCCGACCTCCATGCTCAATCCACCTACTCCAGAATTTCTTCATTCACACACAGAAGCGTTACAGTCGACTCGATGCCATCGATCATTGAAATCTCCTCCATGACTAAGTTCTCGATATCATGGATTTTGGGCGCCTTCAACTTCACAATGGCATCGTAATCACCGAATAGTAGTTCCGCGTTTTCTATTCCTCGTATAGAGCGCAACTTTTCTACAACAGACCGTGCAAACCCATAGACCTCTTTCTGCGTGGACATCTTCAGTAGGATATAAGCCTCTACCATTGCACTCAAACTCTCCGTCTACTGCAACTCAGACTTTGGCGCTCGCTGTTATTTAAGAATTTGGACAGAGAACAAAGTATTTCCATGGATAACTTAGTCTATCTCTTTTGGATCTCCTTTCTACTTACACGGTTGAGCGTAAGCCTAATCTGCGAGCATCTTTCATTATCATTGAAGGTGGCTGCTGTTGAGTTATTCGATGTGGACTGAGAAGTACCGTCCCGGAACCCTTGATGACATGGTCAATCAGAAGGAAATAGTAGAACGGCTGAAAAGCTTTGTCGAGGCGAGAAACATACCTCACTGCATCTTTGCGGGCCCTCCTGGAACTGGAAAGACGACGGCCGCCCTTTGTTTGGCTCATGACCTTTACGGTGCGACGTATCGAGAGTACTTGATGGAGTTGAATGCCAGCGACGAGAGAGGGATAAATGTTGTAAGGGAGACCGTCAAGACTTTTGCCAGAACAAGATCGATTGGTCAGATCTCCTTCAAGATATTGATTCTGGACGAAGCCGATAACATGACGTCCGATGCCCAGCAAGCTTTGAGGCGGACGATGGAACGATACACCGAAACCGCGCGCTTTATATTAATAGCCAACTACAGCGGGAAGATAATCGAGCCGATCCAATCGAGATGCGCACCTTTCCGGTTTACGTATCTACCACGTGAAGATTTAGTCAATAGGGTTCGTGATATATGCGAGAAAGAAAGTGTCCAGATAATGGAAGAGGGCATACATGCCGTATTGGAGGTTAGCGAAGGCGATCTGAGGAGAACCATAAACATTCTCCAAGCCGCCGCTTCTCTTGGTAAGGCCATTGATGCTGAAACGGTTTACTCGGTCCTGGGTAAGGCTAACCCCTACGATGTAAGGGAAATGCTCAAGCTTGCCATGAACGGAGATTTTGTGGGCGCCAGGGACAAACTTAGAGAGATGATCTTGAAGTACGGGTTGGCCGGAAGCGATATAGTCAAGACGATTCACACAGAAATCTTTCGGCTGAACATGCCGGAGAAGTGGAAGGTTAAGCTGGCGGATGTTGTAGGAGAGATCGACTTCAGGCTCATACAGGGGTCGAGTGAAGAGATCCAGTTAAGCGCCTTGCTGGCCAAATTAACTGAGGCTGCCTACGATATTAGAAGAGGACTATAGCTTGTACATTCCTTGGACAGACAAGTATAAGCCTAGGACTCTATCCGAGGTCGTCGGCAACAGAGAGGCCAGGGAAAAGATCGTTGAGTGGGTTCGAGCATGGGATAAAGCAGCACCGAAGAAGAAGGCCCTTTTCATTTACGGTCCTCCTGGAACTGGGAAGACAGTATCTATTGAGGCCCTAGCAAACGACTTAGGCATGGAACTTGTGGAAAGTAACGCCAGCGACTACAGGACAGCTGAGGCCGTCAAGAGGTTTGCAGGCAGAGCCTCACAGTACGCTACTCTTTTCGGCAGGAAACGTCTCATACTCTTCGATGAGCTAGACGGAATTACAGGAACAGCTGATCACGGAGGACTCCGCGTCGTAACTGAGATAGCGAAGGAAACCAAAAGCCCGCTGATATTGGTAGCGAACAACGCCTATGATCCTAGGTTCTCAACTTTGAGGAATCATTGCATACTCATAGAGTTCAAGAAGCCCACAAAGCTCGATGTTCTCAAACACTTGAGGAATATATGTGTCCAGGAGACGATCGATGCCGAAGAGGAAGCGTTAAGATTTATAGCCGAGAGAACGACTGGAGATGTCAGATCTGCCGTAAACGATCTCCAAGCACTGGCTCAGGGCAAGAAGCGGTTGACATTTAAGGATGTGTCTTGGCTGGCGGGCAGAGACCGCAAGGAGGTTATCTTCAATGTTTTAAGGGCGATACTCTATGCGACAGACAGCACGGGAGCAAAGATGGCCATGGACATGGCTGACATAGATCCAGACATGCTGTTTGAGTGGATATATGAGAACCTCCCCTACCACGTGAAAGATCCAAAGGAGCTCGCTGTGGCAATGGACTATCTCTCACGCGCCGACATCTACCGCGGAAGAGTGCGATCCACCCAGGACTGGTCGCTCATCCGTTACTTTCTGGATTTGATGACCGCTGGTGTCGCAGCCTCTTGGAGCAAAAGGTCCATGGGCTGGGTTCCGTTCAGATTTCCGGGGCGTATCCGTTACCTGTCAGTTGAAAAGGGTGAAAGGGCTATGCTGTCGGCTGTAGGCATGAAGATAAGGAGGAAATGCCACGTCTCCTCGGCTGGAGCAGTAAGGGAGATACTTCCATACATACGCATTATATTTGAAAACAACCCTGAGATGGCGGCTGGCATAGCAAGATGGCTTGAGTTGGACGAAGACATGATCAACTACCTGACTTTGAAGTGAACAGATTCAGACTATGAAAAGGAAGACTCTAAGATCCATGATCATATTAAATGCCTAAAGATATTCTCAGCTAGGGCTTTTTGCAGGCGTTGCTATTCGCCTTGTCTCAGTTTGATCACTTCGTTGACAGCCTCTAGTGCGACCGTGATCATGTCATCGTCTGGCTCCCTTGTTGTTAGATGCTGGAGTGCGAGGCCTGGCATTACGAGAAGTTTCATGATTTTCGAGTTCCTGTGTCTGTCGCTGAACCTCAGAACCTCATAAGATACGGCGCCTAGTACGGGAATGAGGATCACTCTGTATGCGAGTCTTCCAAAAAATCCCCAGTCTGGCATGATCGAGAACAATAGGATGCTTATCAACAAGAGAATGAATATGAAAGATGTCCCGCACCTCGGGTGTAGTCTGGAGAACCTTCTGGTGTTTGTGAGGTCCAAGGCAACTCCAGCCTCGTATGTGTTGATGGCCTTGTGCTCTGCGCCGTGATACTGTAAGACCCTTCTAAACTCACCCCACAGTGACACAAGTATCAGGTAAATCAGGAAGATTGCGAGCCGAACCGCAGCCTCGACCAAGTTGAATAGCACCCCCGCCAGTTTGAGTAAGGTTGTCAGTATGAAGGGTACCGCGATGAAAACTGATGATAAGGCTAGGGTCATCACTATTGTTACCGCCATCTCTTTGTAGGTAAACTTTTCACCCTCTTCTTCTAGGGCAGCATTGGCGGAGAAGAAAAGGCCTTTAACGCCTAGATATAGGGTTTCAAAAAGCGCTGGAATGCCTCTTACGAATGGTATTCTTAGAACTCTGTATCTCCTAGAAGGCGAATTTATATTATCTGTTTTTGTTAGTATCTCACCGTTCTTTTTCCTCACACAGATGACCATATGCTTTCGCGAACGAATCATCACGCCCTCTAGTACAGCCTGTCCGCCAAATGCCAGTGAAGGTTCCTCCTTTCCCTCAGAAGATGATCCCATACCATCAACGAAGTTCTTGCAGTCTTATAATCTTTGTAGAGAGACAACAAGTCTAACTATCGTTTGTGCAGATTTCCGCCTATTGGAAGCTCGCTACGTTTTGCCTTGAACACCACTAGGAAACATCACATTTATTTTGTCTCTGGATACCCGTTTAAGCAGATTCAGAATTGAATAATGAGAGGTTCGAAATCAAGGCTGTGACTTTCGATCTGTGGGAAACTCTGCTTCTTGAGAGAGACGGAGCGAACTCGCAGAGAACTCTTATACGTTGCAGTAACCTTGTCAGGGTCCTCGAGCGGTTTGGGGTTCAAATCTCCATGAGCCAATTGGCTTCTGCGTTTGAGGCAATGACTCCTTGGCTGTTAAGTTTCTGGAAGAGCGATAAGGAGGTTGCTCATCAACAACAGATTCGGTTTCTAGTCGAAAAAGCGTCCAACGGTTCGGTTCAGCTGAAAGAACAGTGGCTTGACGAACTGAGTCAGGCCTATGTCTCGCCTATCTTCGAACTTCCTCCCTATCTGAACCCGGATGCCCCTGGTCTATTACAATGGATAAAAAGCCGGCACAAGAAGATAGGTCTGATATGCAATGTTGGACACACACCGGGCTCCGCCTTGCGGGGATTCCTCCGAAGAGAAAGCCTCGAAAAAAACTTTGATGCAATGATCTTTTCTGACGAGGTGGGCATTCGAAAGCCTAACCCTCACATATTCCATCTGACTGCCAAAGCGTTAGGCGTAGAACCGTCCAGAGCTGTTCATATCGGCGACAACTTGAAGAGTGACGTATGGGGAGCCAAAAACGCGGGCTTCAAAGCGATATACCTATCGTCCGAAGTAGGACGAGACAGGATAGCTGAGTCTGACCCAGCATCACTTGTGTCAATCTCTAGAAAACTTGGTAAAATAAGCGAGGAAAAGATAGCTCCAGACAAGACCATAGGCTCACTCGCTATGGTCACTAAAGCCATTCAAGAGCTTGAAAGATAAACATGTAGAATTTGGGTAGATTCTCTTCCCCTAACTTTTTGAACGGTTTCAATAAGTCTCATGACTGAGAGTGTTTCAACGCCTTTAGTGGACAGGAGAAGAAGACTAATACGGTGTCTCTCTAAGACCCGGATTGTTCAAAGATTGAAGCATATAGACCTGTCGGCTGTCCGTATCTTGCTTGCACCTCTCTTCTCTGTCCTTCTTTCCTCTCTCTTTATCCTGAGAAGGAGTACTAGGACTGCTACCTTTTTATTTTCTCGCTGAAAAAATAAAATTGTGAGGGGGCAGTTTGTCCAGGACCCTGTGCACGTCGCAAGGCTGTCGCGGAATCACACAAGACCCTTGGGATCGGATCAATCTTCGGAGGACGCTTCTCAGCGGCGAGAAAGTAGCCCGTTTGATTGTTCAAGACTTGGAGCGAAAGGATTTTTGAAGAGACCCTTAAGATACCTCAGTCCACTTACTTTTGAGCATGTTACCCTGATGGCCACGCGCTCAAGGATGTCAACTTCCCACTGCACAATACCCAATTTCTGGGAAAACCCGATAATCTTAATTACTCACATAGATATTGTGTGCTGGATGCGAGATGAGTAAAGAAGAGGTTATCTGGATTGTGAGAGATTATCTTAGATGCAGCGGATGCAGGAGGTGCGAGATCGTTTGCTCATTAAATCACGAGGGAAAGATGTGGCCTGAAGCGTCCAGGATAAGGGTCTTTATGCTTGTCCCAGGCGTTGAGATCCCGCACCTGTGCGCCCAATGCCACGATTATCCATGCGTTTCTGCTTGCCCAGCGAATGCTCTATCCGTAGATAACGACACGAGCGCTGTTCTGGTTGATAAGGAGAAATGTATCAGCTGCGGGAAGTGCATAGACGAGTGCCCCGGAAACATTCCGTTCCTTCATCCCGGTGACAACAAAGCTGTAATCTGCGACCTTTGTGCTGGTGACCCACAATGCGCTAAGGTTTGTCAAGAAGCAAGATTCAATGCTCTCTGGGTGGTTAAACAGAGCAGAGAGGGGGTGCAAAGAAACCTAAATAGAAAACTCTTCGCCCAGACGCCCGAAGAGCTCACGGAGGACGTTGCCACAAATCTGTACGGAGAAAAAGCTCAGGAGCTGATTTAGATGACTAGAGGTTATGCTGGCAAGTTTCTTGAGGTAGATCTATCTTCAGAGAAGATTGGAGATGTCACTTTCGAAAACGAAGTCCTGAGGAACTACATTGGAGGCAGGGGATTAGCGGCGAAGATTCTCTGGGACAGGCTTGGTGGAAAATGGGAAACCGTTGACCCTCTTGGACCGGAAAACTTATTCCTAGCCTTAACTGGACCGCTAACTGCGATTTACCCTGGAGCCCGAGTGTGCATATCGGGAAAGTCGCCCCAATGCAATGGCATAATCGGCTCAACTACAAGCGGCGAATTTCCCTCCGAACTGAAATGCGCTGGATACGATGGGGTTATCGTCACGGGCAAGGCCGAAAGCCCCGTGTACAT
>CAZQDW010000018.1:0-13127 GCA_964592315.1 uncultured Candidatus Bathyarchaeia archaeon | reverse complement strand
GTCTATGGTTGCGCAGGTCGTGCGGAACGAGGATAGACTAGACTATGTTCAGAGCTGGTTATAGGCTAAGGTCCAGTTCTCAGTGTGGCACGTTGCCGGCGTTTTCTTCTCTCTGGTCTAGTGATCGGCTATGTTTTCTGTTTTGCGATCATGACTTCTGTGGCTTTCACTACTGCTTCGACTTCGTCGCCGACTTTGATGTCGAGCTCTTCTACCGCCTCCTTCGAGATCAGCGCCATGACGACTGCTGGAACCGTAATCTCAACTTTGACCTTTGCGATTATGTCTCCCTTCTCAACATCCTTTACTGTTCCTTTTAGACGGTTCCGTGCACTAATCTTCAAACCTGCCGCCTCCCAATATTCTTCATCAGCCAAGATTTCGTTCACATATTCCTCCATGCGATCATACTCTCTAATGATTCTTTCTCCAAGACTTGTTAAGCGGGCTCCGCCACCGCCTGTTCTGCCGCCTCGGAAAGTTGCTACGACGGGTTCTCTGAGAATCTTCTCCATTTTCGCAAGGTAGTTCCAAATGTAGCGATAGGACATGCCTAGTTCTCTGGCCGCCTTAGAGATCGATTCTTCGCGGTTTATTGCCTTTAGTATGTCAGCTCCACCTCTACCTAGGAATGGTCTTCCTTCATACTCCAGCCATATTTTGCAGGCGGTTTTGCGTCTCGAATCGCTGAGCATTCCGCCTCTAGTTCTATTGCGATAGATTTATAAAGTAGTCGATATGAATGGAAAAACATATCGGTGATCAACTCGTGGAAACATGGAAGAAGATGATCGTTAGCGCCTCGTTGGTGACCCTTGTTGTGATTGCTGGCACCGTAGTCTACTCCCGGTACTTCGCGATTAGGAGGCTTATGATCTCCACAACCACAAGCCTCTACGATACCGGACTATTAGACGTGATTGAGAAAGCTTACGAATCGAAGCATCGTCTCGTAGACGTCCAGTTCATCTCAGTCGGCACTGGCATAGCCATAGAACACGCGCAAAAAGGCGAAGTGGACCTTACATTGGTTCATTCGCCTTCTCTCGAAAAAACCTTCCTCGAACAAGGATATGGAGTCTCCAGAAAGATAATAGCCTATAACTTTTTCACAATAGTTGGTCCCACAGACGACCCAGCTCACATCAGCGGTTTGAACAATGTGACCGAAGCGTTGATAAGGATAGTTGAATATGGGAGAAATCGCCGGGAGGGGAAAACATGGATTTCGAGAGGGGACAACTCAGGAACCCATACGAAAGAAAAAAGCCTATGGGGCACCGCCCGCTTCAACTATACGGTATTGTCTGAGGAATCGTGGTACGCAAGTCCGGGCGGTGGCATGGGTGAAACGCTGCTGAAAGCCGAAGAGCTCTCGCTGTATACGCTTTCTGACACAGGCACATTCCTGAAATATTCGAAGGACGGACGAATACATCTGGTAGCGTTCATAACTGAAAACAAAGCGCTTTTGAATGTTTACAGTGCAATAGTAGTTAACCAGACACTTCATATGCACGCAAATTTTGACGACGCGGTGGACTTCGTGAGATTCCTTACGTCGCAAGAAGGCCAACAACTAATGGAAGACTACGGCAAAGAGGAATATGGTCAGAGCCTCTTCTTTGGCGCTGTGCAGCCTTTGAAGGAAAATCAGCCATCAGGCATAGTCCAGTGGATCGAGAGCTATGCTTTCTTTGAAGGTTCAGAATGTCCGCCGAGATATCGAGACCCGCGCGCATCAGGACTTTATGATTGAGGCGGAAATCGTATTTGAATGAGACATGGGAAGGCTTTGTCAAGGCTTTGGAGCTTATCTTATCGGGAGACCCTAAGGTATACGAAGTGACCCTTCGATCCATATGGATTTCAGGCATGGCTACGCTGGTCGCTGCCTTGTGGGGAATCCCTCTCGCCGTGTTCTTGGGTACACGGAACTTTCGTGGCAAATTCCTATTGAAACAGGTGGTCAACGCTTTGCTGGGAATACCCACTGTGGCTTTAGGTTTAATCTTCTTCTTAGCGCTCTCAAGGTCTGGTCCTGTTGGGTTTCTAGGCTTGCTGTACACTCCAACTGGCATCATCATCGGCGAGGCCGTGCTCATAATGCCGATAATAGTGAGTCTGTCAACCGCAGCGATAGAAGCAGTAGACCCGGAAATAAGGAATCTGGCTAGGACATTGGGCGCTTCGGAATCTCAAGCCGCTTACGCCGTCTTGAAGGAAGCTCTGAGCGGGATTTTCTTAGCTGGGATAGCATCCTTTAACCGCGCGATTGCGGAACTAGGTATAGCTTGGATGGTCGGAGGGGGCATATTCGGCTGGACAGAAGTCTTGACAACAGGAATCGCTCTTAACATTGCGAGAGGCAACATAGAAATGGGCATAGCATTAGGTGTAATATTGCTTGCCGTGGTTTTCGTGACAACCATAGCAGTGAACGGACTTCAGAGGAGAAGGAAACGAGTCTGATCGCGGAACTGAGGAACGTAACGAAGAATTTCGATGAGATACTGGCAGTAGACAATGTGAACCTCGAGATTCGGGGAGGGGAGATCTTGGCTCTAGTTGGACCCAACGGATCTGGAAAGACAACTCTTCTGAAGATTCTGGCCTTGATTCAGAAACCTTCACAGGGTGAAGTTTATTTTTGCGGCGAAAGAGTGACAGATAAGAACATTGAGCAGATGCGCATGGAAAGTACAATGGTCTTTCAAAGGAACATCCTTTTCGACACAACGGTCTACAAGAACGTTGCCTACGGCCTGAAGATAAGAAACATGCCCAAGAAAGAGATTGACGAAGAAGTGCGCAGGGTGGCAAGGCTTGTAGGACTGGAAGGTTTTGAAGACCGCTATGCAAAGAAGCTTTCTGGAGGAGAGCAGCAGAGAGTGGCTTTGGCGAGAGCCCTCGTTCTAAGGACGAAGCTTGTTCTGCTAGACGAGCCGACCGCAAATCTGGACCCGAAAAACTCTTCCATCGTTGAAGAAGTGATTCGAGCCGCCAACCGCGACTCGGGAACCACAGTGTTCATGGCTACGCATAACATGTTCCAAGCGAAGAATCTTCCCCACCGAGTCGCGCTGATTGACAACGGGAAGATAAGCGAAGTCGGCACGTCTGCAGAGATCTTTGGGAAGCTCTCAAAAACCTTGGCAAGCTTCGCCGCCATAGAGAATACTTTCGCTGGAAACGCTGAGATCACTGAAGACGGCACAACCATGGTCGATATTGGAAACGGCGTCCAGATAGAAGCAGCCACTCAAAGTTTCGGCAGGGTTTCAGTCTTTGTAAGCCCAGAGGACATAATCTTATCTAGAGCACGCTTCGATTCTAGTGCTAGGAACGTTTTCAAGGGTAGGGTAGTTGAGATTCGGGATTTAGGTTCGCTTGTAAGGGTTAGAGTTGACATTGGGAAGCCCCTTTCAGTTCAAATAACCAAGCGCTCGCTCAATGAGATGAAAATCAACCTAGACTCGGAAGTTTTCCTTGCGTTCAAAGCCTCGAGCGTCCAAATAGTCTAAGATACCTAGAGAGTTTAAGAGATAATATTCCTTTCACTACTTCTAATTCTACAGTAAGGTTGCCCGCAATCGCTGGGATGGCAACCTCTCAGTTTCCTACCTGTAAAATAGGTAGACGATTAAAGCGCCAAAGAAAGATAGGGAACCCCCAACGAGAAACATCAAGTCCCATTGGACCGTGATCAGGGCGCCGGTCAGACTTGGCGTTACTATGCCAACCAATCCTGAGAGCAGATCCATTGTGTTGACATCTTTGCCTCTTTTGCCATCTCGGGCATTCAGTTGAGTAAGCACATGGATTGAAGGGAGGAACACCGAGCCCCCAAAGACATCATGCAGCAACCAAAGTGGAAGAGCCATGAAGATGTTTTCAACCAACCCCATTGCTAAGAGAAATAGGGACATTACCACGGTTGAAAGTATGAACGCCTTCTTCACGTCAAGTTTATGCATGATTGTGCCTACAAAGAGGAGTGGAAGCGCAAGCGAAAGTCTGTGCAACCCAATAATCAAGCCTATCTGGGTCGCATCAAGCTTGTACTTGGCTTGAAAATACAGTGGTTCGGCGAAGCCGTGGCTGAGCCTCACTCCAGCAAGCCCGAGCATCGTTGCGAACATTATCACCCACATATTTCTCCTTAGGTCAAGATTGTACATATCTTTGATTGAGACTCTACTGGACGTCGAAGTGTTACTCTTCTCTTTGTACGCAGCCATAACAATGAGGAAGGGGATGAACTGAAAGAGTGCTATTAGAAAGTAGGAGCCCGCATAGCCCAATATGGACAGTATGAACGCAGCAGCGAAGCTCACAGAGGCCAGCATCAAGTGTTCCGCTCCGTCAATCCAAGCGATGATCTTTCTGTAGATTTTCTGAGCGCTCTCAAAGAAGATCGTTGACTTGAGTGATCCTCTTACGGAGATCCCGAGATCGTACATGATCTTGACTGGGGTGGTATCCAGAATGTTGCGCACGAAAGGGAAGAAGCTGCTTGAAACGACCTGTATGAGAAAAGATGAGGCGAACACTAGTTTTCTTCCTCTGATGTCTGTGTACGCACCGAGCAGAATTCTCATAAGAACCATTGCTAGGGCAGCCACGCTGAATATGATGCCTATGTCAAGGAGTGAGATGCCCTGCGAGGTGAGGTAGAATGGGGTTACGAAGAAGAAGAGTCCTTCCGCGAACTGCGATAGTACAAGAGCCAGGAAGATCGCTTTATAGCCAAGATCCATGACGGTTCCTCAAATCAGCATCTCATACTCTTAGAGGATATGGTTAGCTTCATAGGCGTGATGCTAGCTCACAGCTCAGATAATGCATAAATACGTTTTGATTCGATTCGACGAATTGCCAATGCCCTATTGCTAGTGGTGCTTTGTATGTGCTGTTCGTTCCCATGATGATTTCCGTGCCCTTGACAGTCGTTTGGGCTGAATCCTTATATTCCGGACTCGGTTTAAGCCAGATCGATATGAAGACAAACTTTAGGAAGTACCGGCCCTCTGATGAAGCGTCCGTGATCAAGTGCATGGAAAGGTTTGGAGACTACTTTGTCGATCTTGATCCGATGAAGAGAACGAGACGGATGCCCGGATATGGTGAATGGTTCGCTAGGAAAATGATTGATGATGTTGGCAGAAACAATGGGGTCATATACGTCGTGGAAAGTGAACGCAAGATTGTTGGGTTTATTGCAGGCATAATACTTAAGCAAACAGAAGAAGAACTGCTCGAATGTATACCTACAAGAGCTGGAGAAATAACAGAATTGTTTATTGAGGAACAATTCAGAGGACAGAAGATTGGAACAAGGTTGATGGATAAGATTGAGGAGTACTTCAAGCAAAATGGATGCGACGTGGTCAGAGTCGAGGTTTTTGAACCGAATGTCACTGCTCATAACTTCTATCGGAAACTAGGATATCGAGACAGGGACATTCATATGGTAAAGATACTATAAGCTTGGTAGATAACGCCATTCTAGTGGATGAGAGGAAGGAGCACCTCAAGCATTTATTTATGAGTGGACACCTACAGTTTTTGGGAGAAAAACGTAGACATTTAAGGAGTTGACGCTTGCTGGTGAGGAAGTTTGAAAGTAGGGCAAGCGCTTCTTCACAAGCCTGCAAAGAGGTAAGCCGATGGAAAGACTTAAGGCTTATCAAAGTTAGCTATCCATCTCCAAAGAGCGGAATCCGAAAAATATTCGAGCTCGCGGTTAAAGAAATCCTCGTGGTCATTGAACCATGACTGAACCCATATCTCATGGATAAGTGTGACCGATGGATGAAACATACAGTAACCAGGTTCCCGCCTTGATCCTAGCCGCTGGAAAAGGAAGTCGGCTGAGAAAATATGCTAGTCCGAAACCTCTCCTTCAAGTTGCAGGTATACCTCTGATAGGAAGGGTTCTTCGCGGCTTGAAGGAAGCGGGAATCCAAAACGTATGGATTGCCATCGGGTATAAAGCAAACACGATTCGCCGACAGATTGGCGAGAATTATGCAGGGCTCAGAATTCGATACATAAATGTTGACGACTGGAAGAAGGGGAACCTCTATTCTCTTCTGGCTGCGCAAGGAATCTTCCAACAGAACTTTCTACTTTGTATGGGTGATCACATCTTCGACCCGGAGATACCAAAAATGCTAATCAATAGCAAGTTTGAGAGCGCCATTGTTCGGGCTATCGACAAAGTGTCTGAGGAAGACACGAAAGTGCTTGAGCGAGGGGGTACGATCCTTGACATTGGCAAAAAAATTGACCAATCAAATGTTGCCATTGACACTGGATTTTTCCTTTGTTCACCTAAAGTCTTTGAGTACGCCAACCAAGCGATGAAAGATGGGCTGTCAGAGTTGGCGAACTGCGTTCGAATTGCGGGCCGCAGGGGGGATGCGCAAGTAGTTGATGTTCACGGACATTTGTGGGCAGATATAGACACCAAGCAGGATCTTGACCAGGCCAAGAGGTTGATCGTTGAAGATTCGCAGAAGAAGCGGGGAGCTTCGGATTTTGTTGCCCATTACTTTAATCGACCGATAGAGAACGCCATTCTCTACTATGTATCAGATTGGTTGTTCATAACCCCTAACAGATTGACTATTGCCACGAACGTCCTTGCGTGGTCTATAACATATCTTTTCTTTTCTGGACGTCTGGGTCTAGGTGCACTGTTGACGTTTGTGGTTGGCGTTGTGGACGGTTTAGATGGGAAGTTGGCCAGGATACGTTGGTGCTCAACAAAACTTGGGCTTATGGAGCACCCGTTTGATATGTTGTACGAATTTTCATGGCTAATAGCGCTCGCCCTGTTCTTAAGCCAAAGTGAAGGCTTGCTTCCGTTGATACTTGCTTCATTCTCTATCACATTCATCGCGTTCTACAGGTTCTGCTACGATCAATTCACTAGGGCGACTGGCATTAGTCTAGATGTGTATGGGCGGTTTGAGTGTTTTTTTAGAAGAATAGCTGGTAGAAGAAACATCTACAGTGTTTACATCTTGATAGGAGTCCTCTTAGGAGCCGCGCTTTATTCGCTAATCGGAATTCTCTTTCATTCAGCCCTTACCGCCATTGTGTATGCCTATAGAGCAGCAGTACACCTACATGCCATGGACAAAAGGATCTTTCTAGAAAGTTAGGAAATCCTCAAGAGCCCTGTCAAGACGGGAACCAGGATATCGAGATAGATTATTGATAAGGCAAGGATAATGTAAGATCCTAGGCTTAAAACATAACGCCATTTTGGAATTTTTTCATTTAAGAATTTGGCAGTTCACTCAGTATACATCTCATTCGAGCGCGATAGGAAAAAACTGCTATCATTGCTTGGCCCGTTCATGTGTGATCAACACATTTGCGAACATGGCGATTGCAAAGAAGACGAAGACGTACTGAGCGCTTTCTGGACCGAAGAAGGCCGCGACCATACCCACTGAAGAGTTGGATGAAAAGAGACCTAACGTGCCCAAGGTGAAGATCAGACCCGATACGGTGCCTCCTGCACTAGGGTTGATGGAGGTTCCCCAAGCGATCAATGTTGGAAATATGGGAGCAAAAAAGAAGCCGCAAAGCATCCAAAGCACCATTTTGAAATGTAAGGTTGAGACAAAAGCTGCTGCGAACATGCAGGCAACCACGCAACCGGAAGCGGTGATGATCGATCTTCTGTATCCTAACTTGTCTATAGCGGGAGCCCAGACTAGGCGCCCCAGACCCATAAGTCCCCAGAAGAGGCCGGTTGTTAAGTCGGCTTCTAAAAGTTGGGAACCCAAACCTTCGAGTATGAATGCCAGCCATGTGCTAATACCCATCTCGGAACCAACATAAAAGAATCCCGTGAGGGCGATGGGGAGGAACTTGAATATTGACTTTGTGGAGACGGAAACGGAATCGTGTTGATATGGGTCTTCACTCTTGGTTTTTGGTGCAATTTTGCTTAGTCTGGCCAGCAAGACGGAGATGAAGATCAAGGCGGGTAAAGGGAACAAGTAGGCTTTTCTCCAGGTACCGGTAACGACTATGATCAAGGCCGCTAGTGAGGGACCCAAAGCGGATCCGACGTTCCACCCTATGTGAAGGAGGTTTACGGTTAGTCCTCTCTTCTCAGGATAGAGATTTGAAACGAACGAGTTTATGGCCGACTCTAGAAAACCCGCTGATGTGCTCATTAAGGCCAATGAGAAAGCGACGGCGTATGCGCTCGGCGCCAACCACAGTGTAGTGGAGGCTAATGCCAGTGTCGCCATCGAAAAGGCGCTGACTGTTACCTTGTTCAGTTTATCGGAGATCCAGCCGCCTAGGACAGCTAATAGCCCACCTATGGAACTTAGACCCATCAGGGCTCCGACTACGTTCGGCCTGAGCATGAATTCGTCGGACAACCTGGGCAGGACCGGTCCAACAGACGTGACCACATACGCGTAGACAACAAAGCAAGCAAAGGCAACTGCCAATGAAATCCTTCTCGACATCGTCTGTGCACCTTTAGGAGTGGTCGATAACGTTCAGATAAGATAAAAAGCTTTAGAATCGCGTTCAACGATCGAGAGATGAAAGGTATTTATTCAGAATCCACAAATCTCCTAAGAGGTGGACGGAAGGAGAAAGGCCCATGATATACGAGAAGATAATTAGTCGGAGAACGATCAGGAGATATCAAAGGAGGGAGGTACCCAAGGAAGTCCTTGTTAAATGCGTGGATGCGGCTAGGCTTTGCCCTTCAGCTGCAAATCGGCAACCGTTGAAATACGTGATCGTCAACGATGAGAAACTGCTGAAGGAAGTGTTCAGCACGCTAAGCTGGGCCGGTTATCTGCCTCAGTTCAAACAATCAGAGGAAGAGGTACCTAGAGCTTACATAGTTATACTCCTGGACAAGAACATATCAGGAAAGGCAGACCAAGATGCTGGCATAGTGGCGATGAGCATATCCATGGTCGCCTACGATGAAGGGTTAGGATCATGCATCTTAGGCGCTGTGGACAGAGAGAGGCTGAGAGGAATACTTAGAGTACCTGAGAACCTTGAGATTCTCCTTGTCGTATCTCTAGGTTATCCCGCTGAAAGCCCCGTGGTAGAGAAAATGAAAAGAAACGACGTGAAATATTGGCTCGATGGAAAAGGAGTATGGCATGTTCCGAAAAGGGATTTAGAAGAGATAATCAAATGGAACGGCTACTAGCCTCTTAATGTCTTCCTCAAAAGGCTAAGCTAGTCGATTTTCGCTACGTTGTCGGGAGTGACACTTTCGGTAAAAACAGAGGTTCGTGAAAAGTAAGATGGAGATTAAGGAAGTTAGTACCTGGCATCTTAGGGTTCCAGAAAGTTTCGGGTCCGAGCCTAGAGGTTCCTCTTGGATAACAGATTCCGAAGTGGCAAACCCTATGTCTCGATATCCCAAATATAAGAGGCATCGTTCAAGCTGGATGCCGAAGTGGAATAACCTCTGGGTTAAAGTTACCGGTCAGGATGGAACTTGGGGGCTCGGGTGCACATCGTACGATCGACCCGTCGCAATAATAATTAACGATCACCTTGCTCCTCTTCTTAAAGGTGAGAACTGCTTCGCCATTGAGAAAATTTGGGATATGATGTTCCGCGCGTCCAAGCCCTACGGAAGTATGGGTCTTGCCTGTTGCGCCATCAGCGCTATCGATTTAGCTCTTTGGGACCTAGCGGGAAAACTGAAAAGCCAGCCAGTTTACGAACTTTTAGGCGGTCCTGTCCGAGAGAGTATATTCACCTATGCGACTGGAAATGATGTGGATTGGTATCTTGAATTGCGGTTTGGGGCGGTTAAGCTCGCCTGTCCACATGGACCCGCTGATGGTGTTCGGGGGTTGAACGAGAACGAAAAACTTGTGGCCGAAACGCGCGAACTCATTGGCCGTGATATGGGCCTTATGCTGGACTGTTATATGGCCTTTGATGTAGACCATACGGTTCGTCTTGCCCAGCGGCTGAAGCCGTACAACCTCAGGTGGATTGAGGAATGTCTGATTCCTGAGGATGTGGAAGGATATGAGGCAGTGAGGAGAGCCGTCAACTGGACGTCGCTTGCAAGTGGGGAACACTGGTTTACCCGATGGCCATTTATGCGGATCATCGAATCGCGATCTCTTGACATTCTCCAGCCCGACATCCACTGGGTCGGAGGACTAAGCGAATGCGTGAAAATATGCCATCTGGCTGATACTGCTGGCTTAACCGTGACCTTACATGGTGGAGGAAACGATCCATACGGGCTGCACCTAACCTACGCGATGCCGAACACCCCATGGGCAGAGTACTTCATCGCCTCCCCGCCCGGGATCCCACTAGAAGAAGCGAACAGGGTTCGAGAATGGCCCGTGCCAAAAGAAGGTTACACCAAACCAAGCGACGAGCCGGGCTTCGGACTGAAAATCAGAGAGGATTGGCTCTCTCCTTTCAATCCGTAACGGGCAACTTAAATATTGCACGGGTTAAAGAAGAGACTACCAAGTATCTTTATCTTTCAGAGATCAGAATCAAGAAGTGTGCTCTACTTTAGTCACGGATGTTTGCAGTCAGGGAGGCAGAACCTTATTTGGATGTTTTTGAAACGATAAGACTGAGAAGCAGTATAAGATCCTTCACGGATGCCGATGTTTCAGATGATAGCGTCAAGAAGCTGATAGATGCAGCTAGACGGGCGCCTTCGGCTGGGAATATCCAACCCTGGGAATTCGTGATAGTCAGAAACCCCGAAATCAAAAGAAGGCTGGCTGCGGGAGCGCTCGATCAGAGTTTCATCGAGGAGGCTCCCGTCGTAATTGTTGTGTGTGCCGATCAGAAAGCATCAAGCAGAGGATATGGAAGCCGAGGTGCAAACCTATATTGTATCCAAGATACAGCTGCAGCCATCGAGAACATGCTATTGGCCGCTTGTGCTCTTGGACTGGGTGCATGCTGGGTCGGAGCATTCCACGAGGAAGAGGTCAGATCTGCACTGAGGGTACCTGAGAGCATAAGGCCCGTGGCGATTGTTCCAGTCGGCTATCCAGCTGAGAAACCCCGATCCAGGTATAAGCGACCTTTAGAAGAGATAATACACTACGAAACTTTCTGAAGGTTCAAAAAGTGTTCGCAACCAGACAATAGAAGAGAAGCGCTTAGCTTTAATATCGTCGGTCAGATTCATAGGTATTGGAGAGAGTTCTCTTGAAATACTCTCTGGTTGCAGATGCCTACGAAAAAATCGAAGAAACAACGAAGAGACTCGAGATGACAGATTACCTTGTAGAGCTGTTGAAGCAGACGCCTAAGGAAGTCATCGAACTGGTCGTATATTTGACGCAGGGGAAACTCTATCCCGATTTCCTCGGCATCGAAATTGGGGTCGCCGAGAAGCTTGCCATAAGAGCTGTGGCGAAAGCGACAGGCCACAGTGAAGAAGAGATCCAGAAGGACCTGGAAAAGACTGGAGATCTTGGCGAGACAACCCAGAAATTCCTGGAAAAGAAGGTTCAAGTCGCGTTTTTCCAGAAGCTCCTTACTGTTCAATCGGTCTATAGAACCCTTGATAGAATGGCAAAGACAACCGGCTCGGGGGCTATGGAACAAAAGATAAACCTTCTGTCGGGTTTGTTGGTCGATGCAAGCCCTAAAGAGTCCAAGTATATCATAAGAACAGTCACCGGCAATTTGAGGCTTGGGATAGCTGACATGACTGTTCTCGATGCTTTAGCCGTAGCCTACGGTGGAGGCAAAGAAACGAGAGAAGCCATAGAGAGAGCATACAACATTTCCTCTGATCTCGGCAGAGTTGCGAAAACTGTTGCTGAAAAGGGAATAGAAGGCATCGGAAAGTTCGAAGTCTCGATCGGCGAACCGATCAGGCCCATGCTAGCTGAGCGGCTAGGTTCACCCAAGGAGATTCTGGAGAAACTCGGAGGAAAGTGTATAGCCGAATACAAGTATGACGGTGAAAGAATAGAGGCCCACAAAAAGGCAGACAGTGTTACTCTATTCTCTAGGAGACTTGAGAACATCACGGACCAGTATCCTGATGCCGCTGAGCTGATTAAACAGCATGTGAAGGCTAAAGAAGCTATAATAGAGGCCGAGTGTGTCGCCATTGATACGGACACAGGGGAAATGAGGCCTTTCCAGGAGCTTATGCACCGCCGTAGGAAATACGACATTAAGAAGTCGATCGAGGAATATCCAGTTTCGCTCTTTGTCTTTGATGTCCTATATATCGATGGCAGAGATCTAACCCTTGATCCTTATCCGACACGGCACAAGATCTTGGAGGACATGATTAGAGACAGCGACCGTGTTACCAGAGCCAAATATATAATCACCGATGATGCTGACGAGTTGGAGAGGTTCTTCGAGGAAGCGATTGAAAACGGCTGCGAGGGGCTGGTCTGCAAATCCGTTAGTGAAGAGGCCGTATACAGGGCTGGAGCGAGAGGTTGGCTGTGGATAAAGTACAAACGCGACTATAAGAGCGAGATGACCGATGCAGTTGATCTCGTCGTCGTGGGAGCATTTCACGGTAGGGGGAAGAGGGCCGGAAGTTACGGAGCCCTACTCCTAGCTGCCTACAATGATGGAGAAGATACATTTGAGACCGTATGCAAATGCGGATCAGGATTCACCGATGAAGACCTTGAAAAGGTTCCAAAGATGATGGAAGCTCATATGATACACCACCGTCACTCCAGAGTTGACTCGAAGCTGGAAGCCGAAGTATGGTTTGAACCGAAAGTCGTCATAGAAACGATCGGGGCAGAGATAACTCTAAGCCCGATCCACACATGCGCCATGGATGCGGTCAGAAAGGGAAGCGGATTCGCCATCAGATTCCCAAGATTCACAGGGAACTACCGAGCGGACAAGTCTGCGGAAGACGCAACAACAGTGAAAGAGATCATCGAGATGTATGAGGGCCAGCTCAAAAAGATCGAGGCTTGAATTTTGCTATCGATCTTTTTCCGACAGAAGTTTGACAGGTTCTTCCTCGGTTGCAGGTAGACTTGATCCAGAATCTACCGAGAAAAAGGCTTCACATCATGACCGCGAAGATTACCGACGAACCGGCCTTCAGAGAGCGCGTATCTATATTC
>CAZQDW010000017.1:11227-13507 GCA_964592315.1 uncultured Candidatus Bathyarchaeia archaeon | reverse complement strand
AGCACGCATAGCAAAAGCGGGTATTAGCACCCACCAGTTCCCAGCTAAAATAAAAATGATCACAGATATGGCGTCAAAAATATAGCCGAGAAGCATAATCTTCTTTACGGTATATTTTTCAACAGCCGAACCTATAGAAGCTGAAGCAGTAGCGTTTACTGCTGCGCCGAAAGAATTCATTAATCCTATATCAGTACCGCTAGCACCCAAAGCTTGAGCGAATAGCACGTCATACTGCGCAGAGAGCTGTAAACAAAAGTTATACACTCCTGCAGCTGCTAGAGAGACTTTGACTCTTCTATCTAGTCCTTTGAGGAGTCCGCTAAAGCCCTCAAGCATCTGATTATCAACCTGCCGCTCAGCATTGATTATTCAGCTTTATTAGTCTTAGTTCCCAAAACCCAAATGTAGACGTACGTATCCGTTCACATACATCGGGTCATGACAAAGAAGGAGCAGATGCTCCCAGACCCTGAGCATTTATATTCAATGCGAACTCAGACCGGTTTTAATTACTCTAGCATGTTCAACCAATCTTCTCCCAAGTAGTCTGCTGGCTTCTAGGGAGTTCTCATCTGGGTTACCTACGGCAACCGCACCGTAATGCAGCGTCACACCCGGCGAAACATAGTCAGGTACCCCGAACGTCATCATACCAAAGTTCAATATTGCAGATACTAATGACAAAAGAGTGACTTCGTGTCCTCCACCAAGCCCACCGGAAGAGCTGAATGCAACTGCAACCTTGTATTTCAGTTTCCCCCAGTATTTTATGAATTCATGATTAAAGAACTCGTTCATCCTCGTACTCATAGTCCCGCAATGTGTTGGAGAACCAAACGCGAACGCGTCGTACGAAGGAACTTCTTCAAGGTCAACTTCGTCAACTCTCTTTAGGGTGACTTGAGCCCCGGCTTCCCGGGCACCTCCTGCAACTGCGCAAGCCATGGTTTCAATATTTCCTGTCAAACTATCATAGACTACAAGCACCTTGACCGATTCCATGGAAAATCCGCCTCTCCTATGCTGTCAAAGAATCCTTCGCGTTCAATCTCTATTATTCTTTTCCATTTCACCGGCATTGGCTCTTCATCAGGCAAGTCTAGTCAACACGAACGCTCAATATTCTAGATTGGAAGATGCATGATCATCAATATGCGCGTTGTTTTCTAGTTCTTTCCTATGCTCTTCCATTATGCTTTCAACGCTACCGAGCAATTCGTCGATTTCGACTTCCTTCAGCCTGTTCAGTGCATCCTTGAGACTTGGGACATTGACGTACGGAAACCCTTCAATCCAATCAATCTTGACTTCTGCTGCTCGAATTACCGGGACATCGTGTTTGGCAAACTCTTCTCGAGCTTGATGCGACATCGCTGTCTGGGATACTATCACCTTAACCCCCTTCCTAGCCAGAGTCTTAGCTGTTGTGGGTCCCCCGCCACCAGCATCCATCAACAGAACGTAATCTCCTAGCTTGATCTCGTAAAGTCTGAAGGCTTTCTCCAGACCCTCCCTTGTGAAGCTTTCTATCGGTTTAAGTGGAGCTAACTCTCCCTTAGACTGGAGCTCTCTGAGACGTTGCAGCGCATCAAACCGTTGCTTGTATTCATCTAAGGTCGCTGAATACTCAGAAAGTCTCCTCTTAAGAGATTCTATATCATCCTGAAGCCTTTGGTACTCCCTCTCCCGCCGTATCTGATAAAGCTGCTCGCTTCTGATCTCGTCAATCTTCCCTTGAAGATCCGAGAGCTCCCTCTTTAGAGATCTTACACGCTTTCGCATCTCCTTGTTTTCAGTCTGTTGACGCTTTATTTCGCCTTGATAAAAGGTTAGCCTCTCCTTCAATTCATCGACGAGATTCTTCAACCGTTCCTCCCGAGGAATCTTACTGACCGGAATAGGTGGCAAGCCGGCTTCCTTGGGTTTAGCCGTGAGGTAGCTGATCGCCCTATTTATAGTGTAACCTTTTATGACCAGAGCCCTAACGTCTTCTACGGAGACCTTGTAGCCGAGTTCTTTCACTCGCAACTCTATCTGTTCGAACTTGTTCCTGAAATGGTTATACGCCTTTAAAGCAGCAGCCAAAGCATCGATCTCATGAGAGTTACTCAACTTGACCCCATAGCTTTCAGCCAGGTTCTTAGCCAAATGTTGCTTCTCAACAGTTCCAAGCGACATCAGAGGAGTGAACACATTCGCGTTCAAGGTCTTGGAAAGTTTCCCCACAAGCTCCGGTGCAGGAGAAACGTCACTAGAGATTATGATGGGTTCGCCTAG
>CAZQDW010000017.1:0-11127 GCA_964592315.1 uncultured Candidatus Bathyarchaeia archaeon | reverse complement strand
CCTACTTTGAACTTGCGATCGAAGAAATGTAGCACATTCCTGACATCACGTTTCAGGAGGTTTTCGGCGCTGGCATGATCCTTCCTGACGTACTGGGGCCAGTCGATTATTAGGATATGATTATCTGGTTTAAGTATGATATTGAACTCGCTGAGGTCGCCGTGGACAATACCGGAGTCGAGATAAGCCTTCCTAATGTTGAATAATATCTCTTCCAACACCTTTTCGGGCTGAGGTATCTCAGCGAACTCAGTGAGCTCGTTTCCCTCGATCATGCCCATTACGAGAACGTGGCGGTTCTGACTAATGGGCTTGGGGACGGCGACCCCATAGCGATGAACCATTTTCAGCCCCTCAAACTCTTTCTCCGCGGCTAGACGAGACTGAAGTAACCATGGTGCGTGTCTCCTCTCTCCAACGTAAGTTCGGAGTCTCCTTGTCTTTCTGAAACTTGTCCGCCCTAGCCGATGAAACTTCGCTGCAGCCTTCTCTCCATGAGGGGTAAGGACACCATAAACGTCCGATTCCTTACCGACACCGAGCGATTTTCCAAGAGCTTCGATCACGTTTGCCTTCACAAGAGCGTTAATGGCTAAACAGTCGTAACCAGCTGTGCTGAGTACATATCCATTATATGAGCCTACCCATCTGAAGATTAATCCGAAACCATTCAATCTGCCAAGGCGAAACTCCACATCCTTTCCTGGAAGCCCGCTAGAACTTGAGACGATGTTCCCAGGAACATACCTAAATCGACTCATATTTGCCTCGATGGTTGAGAGCACCTTGAAGTCTTCAGGCTTCAATTCCCTAAAGGCTTGGACCGCCAAATCCACAGATGACATGTCAAACGAGAGAAGAGATCATGAACCATTTAAGTCTTCTTGGGTAAAATATTGATACAGTCTCCAAGAAAGAGCTCTAGAGAAGGAGAAAGGACAAGAACTTCGACTCTCATTTTTTTAAATACTTGCAATTCTATTTGTCCAGGTAGGAATGATGTTTGGATAAACGATAATTCTCACGAGCTGCAGTAGGAGAAAAAAGGAGGCCAAAAACTGAGATGGATGATGCAAACCTTCAGAAACTGTCAGAAAACTCGAGACAGGAGCAAGTAGAATGCAGCAAGAAAACTCTGAATTCAGAGAGGAATTGTAAGAAAAGCGAGGAGAGGATACCGAATGGAGACTTATGGTACCCCGGAATTGCTTCACGCTCTATAAAAGATCCAAGATGCGAACGAGGATGTTTGATTTAGTACTCTGGCATTATTCGAAACAGGGTTCGATTGCTTACGCAAAGAACCCACTTCTGAACTGTTTGTTGGTCAGGGTTAACCATAATGTTGGTGGCTTCGATCGTGGCCTTCCCGCCATGTGGGGGTTCATGATGGGCTCATTGCTCATGTTCATTGGAAGCCTCCTCGGCTTAACTTGGCAACCACCAGCGAAATAGGCTCTAGATCGGATTAGCTATAAACTTAAATATTCTACGGCTTCTTCGGCAACTATGACCGAAATCTCTGCAAGCTGTAAGGCGCCTGTAGCGTTAGGCTCGGTGTAGAGAGCTTTCGGTGGCTTACGTTCTCTTATGTCTCCATAGCTAACCCTACCATGTTCAGGAGCCAGGGTTTCTGCGGCTTGAGCCAACTTTGATAGCTTCTCGATGGCGGGTGGACCCATTTTATTGCTTACCTCTTTTTGGTGTTCTTGTATGACCTCGCGAAGTTCGGCGGAGGGGTCATGGGTCCAGCTTGGAATTCTGTAGAGAGCGATGACGGATTTCGCCGCGTTTTCAATGCAAAGTTGGGAGAATCCGACACAAGCTGGATAATCCTTAACCTTTAGAGCTCCTCTCGCTCGTTCCAAATGTTCCTTGGCCACTTCTAACCTATAGAGGGCTTCTTCCACCGAATCATAATCCATCTTGGCTACTACACCCTAAGAGTTATTCTACTCGGCTTGGAGGGCTTCCAGCCATACTTGCCATCGCGGGTGCGATACCTTATGAGCTTAGCCTCCCCTATTGTGTCCTTAATCCTCTTGAGTAGCCGAGTTACGTATCCGTCTTTGTCATAGAGCACAACACCGTCCCATGCAATATTTATAAGAAGTGAGGTAAGCTCGCCTTCAGCAAGATCCTTTACGTCTGCATCAATGATACTTGTATCCCGTTTAAGCCCAGCCCGAACTGAGGAAAGGGCTCTATAAATTACCAATCGACGCTCAATAGGGTCTTTATGGAGATCATCAACAACAACAAAAAGGTCTATATCGCTTCGTTCACTAACTTCACATCGGGCCACAGACCCAAAAAGGACAGCAGCAACTACACGGCTGCCAAAGGCTTCCATGAGGGCTTTGGTCACAATGCCTCTAACATCGTCAATGGATAGCACTCACATCCCCGAACTACATATCTGTGATCTAAAGGCTTTATATATAAGTCGTGAACCTCGGTGAAGGGCTTCGTGAGCGGGATGAGCAACCTCCCATATATATTTTGTTTTTTGGCTAGCTTATGACTATCAAATGTTTTAAGTTTCTGAGCCTTAGAAGTCTGATCTCACCATGTTTCTTGCCTCTGCTCAAGAATAATGGTGAGTTGTATAATATCTCTTCTTTAGCCATTTTTAGTTTCACATCACCTTTCTCGCAGGTGCAACTCTATGACTTCAGCAGCCGCTCTATTGGCAATGAATGTGCTAACCTCTTTGCAGTCTTTTTTGACCTTGTGAGTTTCACATAACACAACTCCGGCTTCAAACTCAGCTTTGACATCTCTACAATCCATCTCGCAAATTTCTGAAATACTAAGCCCCGATTGAGCCGTCGTGGGAATGAGACCGATTGGTTGGTGGATTATTTTTTTGCCTATTTAATGTAATAGTACTGGCCTATTTTCTTCTGGTATCTGTCTAGTTTGGATCCCTCTTTGTTTACTCGAGGTCTCTTTGTAGAAGGGTCTCTTCGAAACGTGGTTTCCATATCTTTTAGGAACGCATTCATACCCTCTTCTAGGTTGGTTGGGGTTTTTGCCAAACCCGATATGCCTGGTTCTCCTATGAAGATCATTAGACGGTCGGCTATGAAGTCTTGGGCTACGATATCGTGTTCGACGACTATGGCTGAGACGTTCCTGTTCTCGATGACGCGCCTAACAGTCCTGGCCATTGAAAGTCTCTCTTCGACGTCAAGATAGGCGCTCGGTTCATCGAGCAGATACAGGTCAGCCTCTCTGGACAAACACGTAGCAATCGCCGCTTTTTGGAGCTCGCCGCCACTGAGATCTTTTATCTCCCTCTCAAAGAGGGCATCTAGGTTGAACGGTTGAAGGATCAAGCTTTGGTACAAGCTCGATGTAAAATTGTCCTTCGCAACGCTTCTCAGCAATTCTTCAACAGTGCCCTCATAGTCGCCGGAGATGTATTGAGGTTTATAGCTTACACTTAGCCTGTTCTCCGTAGGCGGCGGGCCGACATCAGGCTTCTCTATTCCAGCCAAGATCTTCACGAATGTGGTCTTCCCAATTCCATTCGGTCCTAGTACGCCTATGACTTCTCCCCTTTTGATTTCGCCGTGCTTAGTTGTCAATCTGAAATCTTTATAGTTTTTCTCCATCGGCTTCCACTCTAGCAGCATGTCGCTTGCGATCAACCCGGATGTTGGCGGCTTGGCATGGAAGATTACGCTTTCTTCCCGGAAACGCATGTTCTCATCAGGGATGAAGCCTTCAAGGTATATGTTGATTCCAGTTCTAACTCCGTGAACATTTGAGACAATCCCGTATACTCCTGGCTCTCCGTAGAAGACGCAGATCTGGTCTGAGAGATAGTCTAGCACTGCCAAGTCATGCTCGGCCACCACGACGGTCTTTTCATCATTCTTGAGGCCTCTTATTGCCTTAGCTACCTCAAGCCGTTGCTTCACATCCAAGTAGCTGGTCGGCTCATCGATCAGGTAGACATCAGCCTCACGAGATATCGTGGCGGCGATCGCTACCCTCTGCAACTCGCCGCCGCTCAAGACGTTGAGCTGACGATCCCAGATGACCTCAAGTTGAAGCTGCTTACTCAATGATGCTAGATGATCTCTTTCACTGGTTCTCTCCAGCACTTCTCCGACTTTGCCAGAGACCACCTCTGGAATCTTGCTGATGTATTGGGGTTTATGGACTACCTTCAGCTTTTCTTGGCTTAGCTTTTGGAAGTATGCCTGAAGCGTGGAACCCCGATAGTAGCGGATAATCTCGGGCCAGTCTGGCGGATGCTCATAATTTCCAAGGTTCGGCTTCAGATTCCCGGACATGATCCTCAGAACTGTCGATTTTCCAATTCCGTTCTGGCCGAGCAACCCCAAGACGACACCTGCAGATGGCACTGGGAGTCTGAAAAGCCTAAAATCGTTTGGTCCGAATCGGTGGCTGCACTCTCCTTCGAGCTCATCGGGGAGGTTGACGATTGACAAGGCACTGAACGGACACTTTTTCACGCATATGCCGCATCCAGAGCATAGTATCTCGGAAATCAGTGGTTTTCCACCTTCGAATCGAATGGCCTCTATGTTGCTCCTCACTTTCGGACAGAATCTGGAGCATACTACGCCGCAGCGATTAGGCTTGCATCGGTCTTCGTCCAGGACAGCGATTCTGATCTTTTGTCGCCTCTGATTTCATAAGAGATCGAAGAACCGAATTATAAACATGTATCCCAGATGAAACGGGAAGATTTAAGAATCGAAAAATTGAAGATATGCTAGGGGAATGATGTGTGGTGACGGCTCGAAGCTACCGCTATGACGACTTGTTGCCGAAACACTGACCCCGAACAATCATTGTTTCCGTCACAATGTTGAAGTGACGATTTTCAAAGCCTTGAGATGACATCTCTGGATTGATGAAAGTGGAGAGTTGAGGTAAGATGGCTATCCGTGACTTCAATCTGTTAGTTTCAACGTCTCGCGGAAACGAGAATAATGCATGCTCCGAGATGTGGTTTCTCCTGGGAGAGATAGGCGACAAAGAGGCCTTAGTGGACAAGACAAACATCATGGGTTTGATCGTTGCCAAGACAGTCTTAGACCCTTACAACGTCATTGACGATCTTAGAAAGTTCCTGAACGAACGCCCAGAAGAGTTTCGGTACATCCTCAGGGTTATTCCCATCGAAACGGTTGTCCGCACCGACCTAGACGAGATCAGAATGGCTGTGGCGAGACTTTCCCCAAAGATATTGAAGAACGAAACCTTCCGCGTCACTATTGAAAAGAGGCATAGCCAGCTCTCAACCAGCAGTATAATTGAGGCGGCTGCCGCGAACATTCAGAGAAAGGTAGACTTGGAAAATCCAGATAAGATTGTTCTAGTTGAGATTCTGGGCAAGTTAACAGGGGTCTCCGTAGTTAGGCCAGCGGACATACTCTCAATCAGAAAGGGAAAACCGGCTTATGCCTCGCCCGTATGAGAACTATCGGCCTATGGCTATAGACTCGTATCTATCCCCCTCCTGTATCGTTTAGGTGCCTAGGCAATGTCCGCCGATCTAAAGCGTGCAAGAGACTCAGGCAATTGTCAGCTTAGCGCTTCGCTGCTAGTAAAGGCGATATGCTCAATCATGAGGTCGACCAGAGTCTTCTCTTAAAGGTGCACGTGAGGATTTATTGTCTTCTGCACGTCGGTCAGTCTCCCTTTTTTTGTTTTGGCAATCCATAAGGTGACATGACGGAATTTGGTGATGTACGACTATTGACGATCAAAGGACGCTGCTACGCCTGCGGTCAGATCGACCTCAGTGTGGGTTCGAATCCCACCTGGCCCTTTATCACAATATTGTGATACTTTTCCAGCACAAAGTCCAGAATCCATGTTGTTGTTTCCCATTCTGCACGGAAAAAACAACATGCAAAGCTGCTGCTACCTTTTTCTCCTGTAACTTGGAAGGCAGCTGCTATAGAAATTCCTCAAGATCGCCTCACAATTCAATACGGTACTCCCACTTTGTCCCGGCCCATTCTATTTCAAGATGCATCAGAAGAGCACACGGTCAAAGTTGCGAGAACACTCGAAGAATGTTGCAGACTACTTGAAGCCGGATTCGGATAGGTCGGCAACCTATGTGGAGCTGAAGCATTCAAAAAACGCAAATAACCTAAGTATGTACAACCAGTAAAGCCATATGCTCAATCACGAGGTCGACTAGAGTCTTTTCTGGGCTTTCGCCTCTTGATGCTGCTTCCATTTCCAGATGCGAGATGTTGAAAAAGTTCCTAATGGTCTCGATTTTCTCCTTTGTCAATTCTAGAGCCTCGTTGGAGACTGTGCCCTGCAAGGTGTCTGAAAGGATTCTTAAGGTTCGATCGGCCTCCGTCTTTGTTTCAGAAATGATCAAAACTCCTATGTCGTAGGAACTCGGTTTTACTCCTACAAGTTCTACGGCCCTTCTGATCTGATGTTGAGCTGAGGCGTAGAGAAGCGTCTCAATCGCGAGGTCATTTGAAATCCTCAGTCCTGTTTCGAAGGCTCTTAGGGCGTTGATCGCTGCGAAGTATAGATGTTCCCAACTTGCTATCAAGCTCGCGTCGAAAAGTTGGACACAGCCGCTCTTGGCTTTTTCACGGATGTGCTCAAGAAGGATGTGGACGTCCTCTATTTTGACCCCTTTAAACCCCGTTATTGTTATGTATTTTCCGTGAGCTTCGACCTCTTTAGTCAACCTTTCCCACGCTGACCTCTCGGATGAAACGTTCAGCAAGACCAGGATCGAATCCGCCCTTTATGAGTTTCGACTTCGTCTCTTCAATAGATCTTTTCTCTCTAATGCATTTCTTGACAAGGTTTCTGACGGTTTCTTTCCTCTCCCATGGAAATACGATCCAACATGTTGTTTTCTTCTCGTAATAGTCGGGAACGGTCTCGCTCCAAGGCTTGAAATATATCGTGGCAATCTTCGCACTCTCTGCACTTTGATTCTCTACGTGGTCCTTGACCAGCCTCAGACTCTTGCCAGTGTCGGCTACGTCATCCATTATGAGAACTTTTTTGTCCGTCATAGAAGCTGAAACTGGCTGGGTGATGACAGGCTCGGTCTTTGTCTCAGCAACTCCTAGGTAGAATTCAACTCTAACGTTTGCCAGTTCTGGCCTCTCCAGCAGATCGGACATGACTCTGGCAGGAAGCCATCCGCCGCGGCATATGCCAACGATCACATCTGGATAGAATCTATCCTCTCGTACCTTGTCGGCAAGGTTAAGAAGCATGTTGTAGATTTGGTCCCATGTCGGGACTTCAAATTCCACATCTGAGCTCAATTTTATGTCTCCTGAAAGAGACATAATAAAGTAAAATGCGTATCCAATTTAAGTCTTCTCAAAGGATGACCAGAAGCTCTAGCATTTCAAGCGGTCACTGAGCGTTGAATGGGTTGCCTTCTAATTCACTCAACCTGTAAGTGTCTTGACGTTAGTGACCACCCGGTTAAGGTACACAGGAGTCCAAAATAGTAAATCTTTTTAAGCGACTCCTGCGCTTTCACCTTACTCGCTCACTAAGAGAGAAGGGAGTGTACCACGTCCAGCAAAACGCTGAGGGCAGTCACTTTATTGTGCGTTATTGCAATTGCTCTCTCAGGTCTGAACAGTTATCTTATACTTGGTAACATTCGTCCACAACTGGAACAGCCTGGAGAGCTCAGAGAAGCCATAGATGAAGCAAGAGAACGGATGGCAGCGGTTGAATCAACCCTATCCAGCATATCAGATCAGATAAGGGCTCTGAATCAAAGCATCTTAGCCAACGTGACAGGGCTCGGAACCATGGTCAGAAGGCTCAACTCAACTGTTCACGACTTGTCATCTGCCATTTCGGAGCTGACGGAAAGAGTTGACCGTATTCCTCAACAAACACCCGCCAATGTCTACGAATCCGCCTACAAGTCTGTTGTGGTTATCAGAACACCGCTAGGGCAAGGGTCAGGCTTCTTCTATGATAGTCCAAACCTGATCTTGACCAATTGGCACGTAGTCGCGGGCGAAGCCGACATCGAAGTTGAGTTCTATGATAGAACGAGGAGCAAAGCGACACTTGTCGGAGATGACGCCTACTCCGATGTTGCTGTGATAAGGGCTGCAAGCGCTCCGTCCGATGCCAAGCCGTTGGACCTCGCTGACTCTTCTAAAGTCTGGATCGGACAGCAGGTCGTAGCAATAGGCAATCCTCTCGGTCTGACGGGAAGCCTATCTTCGGGCTATATTAGTCAGGTCAACAGGCTACTTGAGCTTCCACCCATAATCGTGCCGGTACTCCAATTGGACATAACAATCGCCCCGGGCAGCTCAGGGGGACCCTTATTGGATCTATCCGGAGAAGTGGTCGGCATAACAAATGCTGGAACCGGGATTGGCTTCAACTTTGCAGTTCCCTCTAACATCGTAAACCGTGCGGCTTCGTCAATAATAGAGAAGAGACAATATCTACATCCGTTCGTCGGCTTCTCGGCGGTTGAGCTGAATCCAGAAACGATAAGGTCACTGAACGTTCTGGATGTTGAGCCCTTCCAAACCGGACTTCTAATTATGAACGTGGTTCCAGATACTCCGGCGGCCAGAGCAGGGCTAGAACCTGCGGTTAGTACCACAGCCCCAGACGGCTCACCAGCCTACAGAGCAATGGACATTATACTTGCTGTCGATGGTCACCATACCCTCGCCATGGAAGACTGGTCCGCCTATATTGAGGAACATGTGTCGCCCGACCAAGCCATAACCTTAAGCCTGTGGAGATCCGGCGAAAACGTCTCGATCGTCGTCATCACAACGCATCGGCCACCATATCAAGAGTAAGCGGGTTACACTCCGATCATCCACGAATCAGCTTAGACTGTTCAATTTTGTCGTCTTTCATTAGGCACGCGACCTATCTGACGTGAGGCGAGCCTCCTCTAGGCCTGGTGTTTCGAGAAAAGTATTGCCTTGTGGCAAATATTGTTCATATCAAAAGATGTGAAAAGACCAGGTCAATATAGTTCTTGAAGGGCTCTCAGACGTTTAATCATGTTGGGATGGGTTGAGAATATCTCGATCATCTTGTCGGCTGCGGTTATTCTTCTTCTCAAGTAGCTCTCAACAAGCTCTCGGTCAGACCTAATCATGTTAGTTTCGGATATTTCTTGGAGGTCTCTCCCCGAACTATCCGGGTCTGATATAAATATGGCTTTGAAAGATGATAGGGTCCCCGTTTCTGGACGGTGTCTCCTAACCCTTTCTGTTGAGCGAACAATCTTCACTAATCCTTCAGAGAGCTTTCGAGCCCCCTCATCCACGACTGAGACACTGTGTCGGTCGGCGTAGTATTCCCGTAGCCTGCTCAGATAAAGCGTGAACAAGGTCAGGACCCAATATACGAATATGCTTAATAGGCCAATCAAAGCCATCAAGCTGCCGTTTCCCCTCTCGTCTCTTCTGCTGTATCGGGAGTATTGGGCTGACCAGAAGAGGGAATAGCCCACATAATAGAACAGAGCGGGCAGGATCGAGACAATCATCATAATCTGGACATCTCTGTGCTTCAAGTGGCCGAGTTCGTGTCCGATTACGGCTTCCACCTCCTCTGTCTCAAGCTTATTTAGAAGCTCCGTTGTCACTGCTACACGCGTTCCGCTCAGTGGCGACCCATAGGCGAAGGCGTTCGGAATTGGTATTTGAGCTATGCCTATAGCAGGCGTCTTTATTCCGCTGTTGCGGCTCAGCCTCTCCACCATGTCATATAGTTCCGGCTCCTCCGATCTAGATACTTTTCTGACACGGTACATTAAACCTATGAGATAAGGTGCGAAGAGCCATTGAGCGACATTGAAGACTACGATGAAGAGCCCCATGGTAACCATATTGGTTACGCCCATAAGCGTAAGGATGTAGGTGAAGAACAACGTTGAAAGGCCGAGTATGAGAGCTAGAGTTCCAATCATAGAAAGCCTCAACTTGAGCAGAGTCATCATTTCACCTATTGCTTATGAAGCGAAAAAGCAAGATATATTCTTTACTCTTACTCTAACCGAGCCTTCAGTTTCATTGTTTCGAATTCTTTTTCGCCTGAAAAGCCCTGTGCATTCAACTTACCTCCGGTCAATCTCTATCCTTGTTTCTCCATACCCCCTCTTATTGAACCTAAGGTTACTTCCAGCTTTGCTCTCACCAAGTTGCTCAGCCTTTCGGAGATGTATCCTTCAGACACTCTCTGTTCGAGCTTCTCCAAATCGATCTTCTCCATCTTTCCATCTGGCCATACACATACATCGACCTCAAGGTCCACATAGCGGATCTTACTTGGATAGAACTCTATAGGAGTATTCAAGTTTATGTAGGTGCCTTTGTATCCGCCATCTCTAGAAAAATAGCTCGTTTGGAAAGTCCAACTGCCAATCTTCAAATCCGTCAAGGCATAGTCGTCCGGATCTTTACGTACCCTTAACCCATCATAAGAGCCCCTATTTTTGAATGTGCGCTGGAGCCGAAGTGTCCCCTCTTCCTCGTTAAGATCTGCAATCTTGGCATTATTCAAATGGAATACTCTACCATCGATCTTCACGTGTTCTATATCGATCTTGGAGTCCAAGCTGGGATACTCGGCCATAATGCACTCTTTGAAGAGTTCTTCAACTTCGGTTCTGGGGGCATTCTTTTCAAGCATGTTCTCGGCCATCTCAAGTAGAGATGAGATTTTTCCGCCGCATGCCTTGAAGTGGTGATGACCCTCGATTGTTGGCATGACTGTACTTCTTAGGTCGTCCAGCTTCTTCTTCGAAGTCGCTGGAAACTCGACATCTACGAGATCCCTCTTGGGACTTAGGGGGATATCGCGGCCACCTTCTACTGTTGATCCGGGCACTTTCGTCCAGTAAGCAGGAAGTGATTCTCCTTTTCCACTATACGTCACTCGCTTTCTTATGATAACATCGTCAAGCGAAGACTGCAATGTTAAGATGAGGGCATTTAGTAGGATGGTTTCTCCAACGACATAAATCCCCTGTCTATCCAATCTATCGTTGATATCGAGATCCAGAGGCGACTCTTCAATGGTGTCACCTAATCCGAACCTTTCTCTTATTGTAACTGAAGGTTGAACTACCTCAAAGCC